>NZ_DAIUCK010000003.1:0-75520 GCF_036846205.1 Rhabdothermincola sp.
CGCCAGCCACCGTCCGGATCGCGGATCAGCGCCGTGGCCTCCGGCACCCCGACCAGCGGGAGGCCCCGAGGCGCCAGCTCCACCGTGCGGTGGACCTTCTCCGGCGACCAGGTGTTGAACCGGGGGATGACCGCCAGACCGGGCACCAGCCCGAGACCGACGGTGAACGCCCCGCCTCTGGTGTCCACCATGGGATCGCACAGCACATCCGCGCCCGCGCCGGAACCGGCGAGCACCGCGCCGTCACGCCACGCGTCGACGATCGCCTCGTACAGCGGGCTGTCCTTGAGCACCGCCCGCAGGTGCATCGGCGAGGTACCGGGCAGGTAGACGAACCGGGCGTGGCGCACCCGAGCCACGTGCTCCTCGACCAGCCCGTCGGCCCGGGTGAGCACCGGCACCTCCACCGCGGTGGCCCCGAGGTGTGCGAACCACGCCCGTGCCCGCTCGACGACCGCGCCCGGGTTCTCAAACGCCGACCCGGCGGGCACCACCACGACCTCGTCCGCACCGGCGAGGCTCAGCAGCTCACGGTCGAAGGTGCAGCCGTCGGTCCACTCCCCGCCGCCGACCAGGGCCAGTGTGCCGGTCACGCCACCGCCCCCGCGCGCTCGTGCCCCATGCTCGCCATGGACGGCACGATACGCGCCCGGACGTGCACCAGCTGGCGCAGCGGCCACACCACGGTGGGCACGTCGACGCGCTCGAGGTCACCGAGCGTCAGGCCCACCGCTCGCATCGCCGCCGGGACGTCCCGCTCGACGTGCCGCCCCGCCACCGCCCGGTGCCGGGACCACAGCGTGGCCAGCAGCGTGTGCCCCCGGCACACGTGGTTCACCGGCTCGACGACCTCCACCTGCCCGCCGGGGACCAGCATGGCGACGGCCGCCCGGAGCGCCCCGACGAGGTCCGGGAAGCGGGTGAGGTCCCCGCCGGACACCACCGTGTCGTAGCGCTCGGTCGGGTCACCGCCGTTGATCACCGCGGCCAGGCGGACCCGTCCCGCGGGAGAGCCCAGGTCCAGCACCCGGCCCCGGGCCCGGCCCATGGCGCGCAGCCGGTGCTGCTCGATCTCCCGTTGCACCGCGTCGGGGAACGGATGCCTGTCCTCCACCGGACGGCAAGCCAGCATGGGGGGTCGCACCGCGCGGACACTAGAACGGGTCCGGCCGGCGCGGTGGAACCGGCAACCTACCGGTCGGTAACGTGGCCGCCCATGACGATCAAGCGCGTGGGAATCGTGGGTTCGGGGATCATGGGGTCGGGCATCGCGGAGGTGGCGGCCAAAGCCGGCTTCGACGTGGTGCTCCGCTCCCGCCAGCAACACACCGCCGACGCGATGATCGCCGCGCTGGAGAAGTCGCTCGCCAAGCAGGTCGACAAGGGCAAGCTGGAGGCCGCCGACCGCGACGCCACCCTGGCCCGGGTGAGCGCCACCTCCAGCTTGGGTGACCTGGCGGACTGCGACCTGGTGATCGAGTCCATCGTCGAGGACCTGGCCACCAAGAAGGAGCTGTTCGTCGAGCTCAACCACATCGTCAAGGACGAGGCCATCCTGGCCACGAACACCTCGACGCTGCCGGTGATCGAGCTGGCCATGGAGACCCACCGCCCCTCGCAGGTGTGTGGGGTCCACTTCTTCAACCCGGCTCCGATGATGTCGCTGGTGGAGATCGTCCGTCCCCTCACCGCCTCGGACGAGACGATCGAACAGGTGCGGGAGTTCGCCACCGCCTGCGGAAAGACCCCGGTGGAGGTGAAGGACCGGGCCGGCTTCATCGTCAACGCGCTGCTGTTCCCGTACCTGAACAACGCGGTGCGGATGCTCGAGAACGGCACGGCGTCACGCGACGACATCGACGCGGCGATGAAGGGCGGGTGCAACTTCCCGATGGGCCCGCTGGCCCTGCTGGACCTGGTGGGTCTCGACACCTCCCTCGCCATCCTCGACGCCCTCTACGAGGAGTTCCGCGACCCCAACTACGCCCCCCAGCCGCTGCTGCGCCGGATGGTCTCGGCCGGCCAGCTCGGTCGCAAGTCGGGCAAGGGCTTCTACGACTACGGCTGAGGAACCCCCTCCGAGCCGCTGGGCCTTCCCGCCGGCATCCGAGGCGGACGACAACGGCGTCGTCGGCATCGGTGCCGACCTCGAGCCCGGCACCCTCCTCGCTGCCTACCGGGCGGGCATCTTCCCCATGCCGATCGGGCGAGGGCCGCGGATCGCCTGGTGGTCGCCCGACCCGCGAGGCATCCTGCCCCTCAACGGCCTGCGGGTCTCCCGCTCGCTTCGTGCCTCGCTGCGCCGCTTCGAGATCCGGATCGACACCGCCTTCGCCGAGGTGATCGAGGCCTGCGCGTCACCCGAGCGTGACGGCGGGTGGATCACCCCCGACATCATCCGGGCCTACACCCGGCTCCACCGGCTCGGCTGGGCCCACAGCGTGGAAGCGTGGGCCGATGGCACGCTCGCCGGCGGGCTGTACGGGGTGTCGATCGGCGGGCTGTTCGCCGGTGAGTCGATGTTCCACCGCCGGCGCGACGCGTCGAAGGTGGCCCTGGTGGCGCTGGTCGACCTGCTGGCCGGCAACGGAGCCAGCCTGCTCGACGTGCAGTGGACCACCCCGCACCTGCGGTCCCTCGGCGCCATCGACGTCAGCCGCGACCGGTACCTCGCGCTGCTCGCCGACGCGCTCGACCGGCCCCCCGTCCCGTGGCCGTGACCCGAGCTCCCCGTCCGGCCCTGCCCGGGTCGACCCCGCCCTCACCGTGACATCCGGCGCTCCCATCGGCGACCATTGAGCCATGACCGACCCCGGCCGCCACCACGCCCGCCCGCTTCCCGCCCGCGAGCGGGACAAACCCTGGCTCATGCGCACCTACTCGGGGCACTCCACCGCCAAGGCGTCCAACGAGCTGTACCGCACCAACCTGGCGAAGGGACAGACCGGCCTGTCGATCGCTTTCGACCTGCCCACCCAGACCGGCTACGACCCCGACGACCCCCGGGCGCGAGGAGAGGTCGGCAAGGTCGGGGTCCCGGTCGCCCACCTCGGGCACATGCGTCAGCTCCTCGACGGCATCCCGCCAGGCGAGATGAACACGTCGATGACCATCAACGCCACCGCCGCGTGGCTGCTCGGCCTCTACGTGGCCAACGCCGAGACCCAAGGGGTCGAGTCCCGCCAGCTCCGGGGCACCACCCAGAACGACATCGTGAAGGAGTACCTCTCCCGGGGCACCTACATCTTCCCGCCCGAGCCGTCCAAGAGGCTGATCGTGGACATGATCGCCTTCTGCTCGGAGTGGATCCCCAAGTGGAACCCGATGAACGTGTGCAGCTACCACCTGCAGGAGGCGGGCGCCACCCCCGTGCAGGAGATCGCGTACAGCCTGGCCACCGCCATCGACGTGCTCGACGCGGTGCGGGCCAGCGGCCAGGTACCCGAGGAGCGGTTCCCGGCGGTGGTGGGCTCGATCTCGTTCTTCGTCAACGCCGGCATCCGCTTCGTCGAGGAGACCTGCAAGATGCGGGCGTTCACGCAGCTCTGGGACCGCATCACCGCCGAGCGCTACGGCGTGGAAGACCCGAAGCTGCGCCGGTTCCGCTACGGCGTGCAGGTCAACTCGCTCGGTCTCACCGAGGCACAGCCCGAGAACAACGTGCAGCGCATCGTGCTCGAGATGCTGGGGGTCACGCTCTCCAAGCGGGCTCGGGCCCGATCGATCCAGCTCCCGGCGTGGAACGAGGCCCTGGGCCTTCCCCGGCCGTGGGACCAGCAGTGGTCGTTGCGCATGCAGCAGGTGCTGGCCTTCGAGACCGACCTGCTCGAGTACGACGACCTCTTCGACGGGTCCCGGGTCATCGAAGCCAAGACGGCTGAGCTGGTCGAGGCCGCGCAGGCCGAGCTCGACGAGGTCCTCGCCCTGGGCGGCGCGTTCGAAGCCATCGAGGAGCTGAAGGGACGGCTGGTCGCCTCGAACACCGAGCGCACCCGCCGAATCGAGACCGGCGAGCAGGTGGTGGTGGGGGTCAACGCCTTCACCGAGACCGCGGAATCCCCACTCGGCGGGGAGGAGAACATCCTCAAGGTCGACCCGGCGGTGCAGGAGGAGATGATCGCCGACGTGCAGGCCTGGCGCTCGGAGCGTGACAACGACGCGGTGAAGCGCTCGCTCGACGAGCTGCGCCGGGCCGCCGAGACCGGGGCCAACATCATGCCGGCCACCATCGACCTCGCCCATGCCGGCGGCACCACCGGCGAGTGGGCCGGTGCGCTGCGCGAGGTGTTCGGCGAGTACCGGGCGCCCACCGGTGTGGCCGCCGCCGTGGGCGTGGGCGGGTTGAGCACGACGCTGCGCGAGGTGGCCGAGCGGGTGAAGGCCCTGCCGGGCGGGCCACCCCGATTCCTGGTGGCCAAGCCCGGTCTCGATGGGCACTCGAACGGGGCCGAGCAGATCGCGGTGGCCGCCCGCGACGCCGGCATGGAAGTCATCTACCAGGGCATCCGTTTGACGCCCGAGCAGATCGCGGCGGTGGCCCGGGATGAAGACGTCGACATCGTGGGGCTGTCGATCCTCTCGGGCAGCCACCTCGACCTGGTGCCAGAGGTGCTCCGCCTGCTGCGGGCCGAAGGTGTCGACAGCCCCGTGGTGGTGGGCGGGATCATCCCCGAGGACGACCGCCCCCGGCTGCTCGAGGCAGGAGTGGCGGCGGTCTACACCCCGAAGGACTTCGAGCTCGGCCGGTTGATGGGCGACATCGTCGACCTGGTGGTGGACCACCGGGCACGCTGAACCGGCACCCCCGACCAAAATCGGGGGGGCACCTTGATTCGGGTCGCGGTGTTCCGATGGAGAGAACGTGAACCGTCGGCCCTTCGCCGTGCTCGCCGTCGGCGCCATCGGTCTGGTCGTCGGCGTCGCCGCCGCGGTCTGGGACGCGGTCGCCCTGGCGGTCGTGGCCGGCTCGTTGGCGCTGGTGGCCGGCGTCGCCGGCTACCGGCTCGTCGGTCTGCTCTACCGGGCCCGCAAGGAGATCGACGAGCTGCAGGAGAAGGTCCAACAGCTCGAGCAGACCGTGGACCACGAGGCTCGGGCCCGCGCCGAGGTGGAGAAGAAGCTCGCCTCGCGCATCGAGCTCACCGCGATGCGCAAGAGCACCCAGGGCGACGCGCTGACCGACGAGCCGAGCGGGCTGTTCAGCGAGGGGTACTTCACCGTCGCGCTCGACGCCCGCATCGCGGCGGCCCGCCGCAACCTGCGCCCGGTGGCCGTGGCGCTGATCGAGGTCATCGAAGGGTTGGACTCCGGTCTGCCCCGTCCCGCCGAGCCCGCCACCGTGGCCCAGACGATCCGCGAGACGATCCGCGAAGCCGATACCGCCTGCCGCCTGCTCGACGGCGGCTACGCGCTGGTCCTGGAGGACACCACGGAGAACGGTGCCATCTGGACCGTCGAGCGGATCCGCCGGCGACTGGTGACCCGGTCGAGCGGGCTGACCATGTGGGCCGGGGTCGCCTGCTATCCCGCTCACGGGCTGTCCACCGAGGAGGTCCTGGACCGGGCCGACCTGGCACTCGACATGGCCCGGGAGTGGCGCCAGGACCGCATCGAGGTGGCCTCCGCCGACTCCTGAGCCTCCTGAGCCGGGATCAGGTGGTGATGGCGAAGCAGCGGTCGGTGAGCTCGCCGAGCGCATACTCGGCGTAGGTGCCGTTGAACATGTGCCGGGTCTTCTCCGTCCACACCAGGGCCTCGGGGGTGGAGATGCGGTGGAAGACCTGCAGGATCCCTCCCTCGTACACCCGGTACTCGGCCCAGGCTCCCGGGTAGTCCTTCACGCAGGCCACCTCCACCCAGGGCACGTCATGGGTGAGGCCGAAGCGGCGCACCCGGTTGCGATGGGTGTGCCCGGCAAAGTAGCCACGCAGGTTCCGGTGGGCGGCGAAGATCTCGACCAGGCGCTCGCTGTCGTCGGGGTTGATGCCGAAGTAGTTCTCGGGCCGCTGCGCGGACTCCGGGCTCCAGACGTGGTGGTGACCGAACACCAGCACCGGGCCATCCGTGTTCGCTGCCAGGTCACGCAGCCACACCAGCGACTCATCCGAGAGGTAGCCGTTGGCTCGCCGGACCCGTGAGGTGTCGAGCACGGCCAACGTGACCCCGGGCAGCTCGACGGCGAGCGGGGCGTCGGAGGCGAACGTCTCACCGTGATAGGCGTCGTGGTTCCCCCGGACGTGCACCAGGCGGTCGCCGAACGCCTCGCCGTAGTACTCGAGGAACAGCTCGTACTCCTCACGGGTGCCGAGTGAGGTGAGATCACCCTTCACCACCACCACGGCGGGGTCGATCTGCTCGATCTCGTGGATGGCCCCCCGGTTCATGGTCTCCGGGTAGGGCTCCTCGCCATCCTCCACGCTGAAGATGGGGCCCATCTCGAGGCCCTCGATGATGCCGCACTCCGTCTCGCCGAAGTGCACGTCGTTGACGGTGGCGAACCGGCACAGCAGCTCACCTCCCGGGCGCGCGAGGGTACGGAAGGCGAAGCCGTCGTACTCGTAGAGGTGATCGGGTTCGAGGTCCTCGTACCGGCGGACATCGAGACCGTCGTGGACGACCGCGCTGTCATCGGCCACCGAGGTGAGCTCCATGTGCGGAGCATAGGTTGGCCGGGAGGGACGATCAGGGGCGGTCGCGGCGAGCGGGCAGCGGCTTGGACCACCATCGGCCGGAGAACCGCCACCGGGGCATCTCCTGCGACGGCTCGGCCAGCACGCCACGCGGCCAGGCCGCCTCGATCGCGGCGACGATGGCCGCCACCTCCTCCTCCGAGGGCACCGGACGGACGTCGCCGATCCCGGCTGCAGCCGCTGCCTGGTGGTCGGCGCCGGTCACAGCGGGATGTTCCCGTGCTTGCGCTTGGGGAGCTCCTCACGCTTCGTGCGGAGCAGCTCCAAGCCGGCGATCAGCTTGATCCTGGTGTCGGCCGGGTCGATCACGTCGTCCACGAAGCCTCGCTCGGCGGCCACGTACGGGTTGGCGAAGCGCTCCGTGTACTCCTCCACCAGCTCGTTGCGGCGGGCGATCGGATCGGCGGCCGCCTGCAACTCGCGCCGGTAGAGGATCTCCACCGCACCTTGCGGGCCCATCACCGCCAGCTCGGCCGACGGCCAGGCGAACGCGAGATCAGCGCCGATCGACTTGGAGTTCATCACCACGTAGGCCCCGCCGTACGCCTTGCGGGTGATGACCTGGATCCGGGGCACGGTCGCCTCGCAGTACGCATAGAGCAGCTTGGCGCCGTGACGGATGATGCCGCCGTATTCCTGGTCCACCCCGGGCAGGAAACCGGGCACGTCCACGAACGTGACGAGCGGGATGTTGAAGGCGTCGCAGGTCCGCACGAACCGGGCCGCCTTCTCCGACGACTCGATGTCCAGCACCCCTGCCAACTGCATCGGCTGGTTGCCGACCACGCCCACCGGATGACCGTCGAGGCGGGCGAAGCCGCACACGATGCTCCCGGCCCAGTTCGGGAAGTACTCGAAGAAGTCACCGTCGTCGACGACCGCGGCGATGACCTGCTTCATGTCGTAGGGCATGTTCGGGCTGGCCGGCATGAGGTCGATCAGCTCCGGGCAGCGGCGCTCGGGGTCGTCGGTGGGCTCGTAGTACGGGGGCGGCTCGAGGTTGTTCGACGGCAGGAACGACAGCAGGTAACGGACGTCGTCCAGGCAGGTCTTCTCGTCGGGGGCCACGAAGGTGGCCACACCCGACTTCGTGGCGTGGCTCCGGGCGCCGCCCAGCTCCTCGAGGGTCACCTCCTCGCCGGTGACCGTCTTCACCACATCCGGCCCGGTGATGAACATGTGCGATGTGGTGTCGACCATGAAGATGAAGTCGGTCATCGCCGGGCTGTACACCGCGCCCCCCGCGCACGGACCGAGGATCACCGAGATCTGGGGGGTGACCCCCGACGCGAGGACGTTGCGGTAGAAGATCCCGCCGTAGGAGGCGAGCGAGACCACACCCTCCTGGATCCGGGCGCCGGCACCGTCGTTCAGCCCGATCACCGGGGCACCCACCGACAGGGCCAGGTCCATGACCTTGTGGATCTTCTCCGCGAAGACCTCCCCCAGCGCTCCGCCGAAGACCGTGAAGTCCTGGGAGAACACGAAGACCTTGCGGCCGTCGATGGTGCCCCAGCCGGTGATCACCCCATCGGTGTAGGGCCGCTCCTCGATACCGCTGTTGAAGGCCCGGTGCCGGGCGAGCATGTCGAGCTCGTGGAACGAACCGGGGTCGAGCAGGTACTCGATGCGCTCGCGGGCGAGCATCTTGCCCTTCTCGTGCTGGCGCTGGACGGCGCGCTCGGACCCCGGGTGGAGAGCCTCCTCCTTGCGCTTGGCCAGCTCCTCGAGCCGCTCGGTCATCGGATGATCGGACATAGAGGCCCGAATCTACCGGGGCCTCTCCGCCCGGGCCGAATCGCTCCCCGGGGTGCCGCCGGGGGCCGCCGGCGGGTGCGTTAGCGTGCCCCGGATGCGGCCGATCGAGCGCCTCTGCGTGTACTGCGGGTCGAGCCTCGGGACGGACCCGGTGTTCGCCGAGGCCGCGGCGGCCCTCGGGGAGCTGATCGTGGCGGAGGGCCTCACCCTCGTCTACGGCGGCGCGAGCGTGGGGCTCATGGGCGTGCTCGCCGACACCGTGCTGGCCGCGGGGGGCGAGGTGATCGGGGTCATCCCGTCGTGGCTGGTGGAGTCCGAGATCGCGCACCCGGGCCTCTCCGAGCTGCACGTGGTCGAGACCATGCAGGAGCGCAAGCGGCTGATGGCCGAGCTGTCGGACGCCTTCGTGGCCCTACCCGGGGGCTTCGGCACCCTCGAGGAGCTCTTCGAGGCGGTGACCGCCTCCCAGGTCGGTCTCCACACCAAGCCCACCGGCCTACTCGAGGTGGGCGACTTCTTCGACTCGCTCCTCGCGTTCTTGGACCACGCGGTGGCCGTGGGCGTCCTGCGAGCAGAGAACCGGCGCCTCCTGCTCACCGCCTCGTCCCCCCGAGCGTTGCTCGACCGGCTCCGGTCCTGGCCGGGGCGGGTCGACCAGCTCACCCCGGGGACACCGGGACGCCGGGGATAGCCTCCGGTGGACATGGACCTGCCCGTCGCGCCGCCGGTCGCCCCGATGCTGGCCCGAGCGGTCCACAGCCTGGACGAGCTTCCCGACGGCGACTACCTGTTCGAGCCCAAGTGGGACGGCTTCCGTTGCATCGTGTTCCGCGACCGCGACGAGATCGTGCTGGGCAGCCGCAACGACCGGCCGCTGACCCGATACTTCCCCGAGCTGGTCGATCCCCTGCGGGCCCAGCTCCCGGCGCGATGCGTGCTCGACGGCGAGCTGGTCGTCGTGACCGGCCACGGGCTCGACTTCGACGCGCTCCAGCAGCGCATCCATCCCGCGGCGTCCCGCATCGAACGCCTCGCCCGCGAGACGCCGGCATCATTCGTGGCCTTCGACGTGCTGGCGATCGATGACCGCTCCCTGACCGAGGCCCCGTTCCGCGAGCGCCGCCAGGCGCTGGCCGAGGTGCTCGCCGGGGCAGTGCCACCGCTGTACCTCACGCCCGCCACCACCGACCGGTCGGTCGCGCACGACTGGTTCGTCCGCTTCGAGGGTGCGGGCTTCGACGGGGTGATGGCCAAGCCGCTCGACGGGCGCTACGAGCAGGACCGGCGGGTCCAGTTCAAGGTGAAGCACCAGCGCACCGCCGACTGCGTGGTCGCCGGGTTCCGCACCCACAAGAGTGGCGACGGCGTGGGATCGCTGCTGCTCGGCCTGTACGACGAGCGGGGAACGCTGCACCACGTGGGCGTGGCCACGTCGTTCACCGCGAAGCGGCGGGCCGAGCTCGTGGGGGAGATCGAGCCGTACCGGGACGGCGCCCTGGACGGGCATCCCTGGCGTGCGTGGTACCTGGCGGAGGCTCACGCCGACGGCGCCGCCGGTCGGATGCCCGGTGCTCCCAGCCGCTGGAGTGGAGGCAAGGACCTGTCGTGGACGCCGCTCCGCCCCGAGCGGGTGTGCGAGGTCGCCTACGACCATCTCCAGGGTGACCGGTTCCGGCACGCCACCCGGCTGGTCCGCTGGCGCGACGACAAGGCCCCCGAGCAGTGCACCTACGCGCAGCTCGACGAGATCGCTCCCGCCGAGCTGACCGCGCTGTTCGACGTCCGGCGCTAGCCCGGCCGGGCGGGTCGCCGCTGGCGCTGCGCGGTCAACCCCCGCGGCCCGCCGCGATCCGCAAGGCGCGGGCCACCAGCGACTCGGCGTCGATGCGCCGAGCGACGGATGCGAGCTCATCACGCGGACCGCGCCAGCGAAGCGCCTCCACGTCGTCGACCGTGATGGCGTCGCGCTCCAGCGTGGCCAGCCGGCGGAACAGCAGCGCGTCGGCCCACCGTTCACGCAGGGTCGCCGCCAGCTTCGTGGCCCCACGGACGTTCGCGTCCCAGGCCGCCCCGTCCCGTGGGATGGCCTCGAGGTGTCCCCAGCGGGCCAACACCGCTGCGGCCGACTTGGCCCCGAACCCGGGCACGCCGGGGAAGCCGTCCGCGCTGTCACCCACCAGCGCCAGGTAGTCGGGGATCGACGCCGGGGGCACACCGAACTTGGCCACCACCGCGGCCTCGTCGAGCACGATGCCCCGGCGGCGATCGAGCTGCACGACCCGCTGGCCGGAGACGCACTGGGCGAGGTCCTTGTCGGGAGTGCAGATGAGCACCTGCTCCACCCGGGGGTCGGCGGCGAGATCGGCTGCCGCCGCGGCCAGCGCGTCATCAGCCTCGAGCTCCACCATCGGCCAGACCACGAAGCCCGCGGCCTGCAACGCCTCCTCCAGGATCGGGAACTGCGACAGCAGGTCGGCCGGCACCCCGGCGCTCGACTTGTAGCCCGGCCAGAGGTCGTTGCGGTACGACTCGATCACGTGGTCGGTGGCCACGCCGACGTGCGTCGCGCCCTCTTCGAGCAGGCCGAGCAGCGAGCCGACCACCCCCCGCACCGCCGCCACCTCCTGGCCGGCGGCCGTGACGTGCGACGGCAGCGCGAAGTAGTAGCGGAACAGCTCGTAGGTGCCGTCGACGAGATGAACCTGCACGCGCGCCTCAGGTGCACGAGCCGCTGCAGGGATGGGGGCCGGGGATCGACCTACTCCTGGACGAGCTCGATGAGGGTGCCGAACGCGGTCTTGGGGTGCACGAACGCCACGGTCGTCCCCCTCGACCCGGGCCGGGGCGCCTCGTCGATGACCCTCCCGCCCTGGTCCTTCACCGCCTGCAAGGCCGCCGCGCAGTCCTTCACCCGGTACCCGATGTGGTGCAGTCCCTCGCCTTTGCGCTCCAGGAACTTCGCGACCGGTGAGTCGTCCCGGGTGGGCGTCAGCAACTGGATGTAGCTCTCCGCCACCTTCAACAGCGCCTCCTCGACGCCGTCACTGTCGACGATCTCCCGATGGTCGACGACCGCCCCGAAGGTGTCGCGGTAGTAATCGATCGCCGCACCAAGGTCGTTGACGGCGATGGCCACGTGGTCGATCTCGGTCAGTAACGGGGAGACGGCGGCCGACTCGGCGGCCTCGTTCTCGTCGCCGTCCTGACCGGGCATGCGGGCACTCACCGGGCTCATGTCGTCCTCCTAGGCGCCGTGGCGGCGGAAGAGGGTGATCTTGTCCTCACCGACCTCCTCGCGGAAGGCCGGATCGTCGATGCCGAGCCCCTCCTGCGGGGCGAGGCACAGCACGCCGATCTTGCCTTCGTGGAGGTTCTTGTGGACCTGGTACGCGGCTTCGCCGGTCTGGTCGAGCGGGTAGACCGCCGAGAGGATCGGCTGCACCTTGCCCTCGCAGATCAGCTGGTTCGCGGCCCAGGCCTCGGCGTAGTTCGCGAAGTGGGAGCTCACGATCCGCTTCAGCTTCATCCAGAGGTGGCGGTTGTCGTACTCGATCATGTATCCGCTCGTGGCGGCGCAGGTCACGACGGTGCCGCCCCGAGCGGCGACGAACACCGACGCACCGAAGGTCTGGCGCCCGGGGTGCTCGAAGACGATGTCGACGTCCCGGCCGATGAGCGCCCGGATGTCCTTGCCCAGGCGGCGCCACTCGCTCTCGTCCTGGGTGTGCTCGTCCTTCCAGAACCGGTAGCCGGCCGCCTTGCGGTCGATGACCGCCTCGCAGCCCATGGCCTTGAGGATCTCGCCCTTCTCCGGTGAGGAGACCACGCCGACCGGCGTGCCGCCGCCGTTGAGCACGTACTGGACCGCGTAGCCGCCGAGCCCACCGGTGGCTCCCCAGATGAGCACCGCGTCGCCCTGCTTCATGCCCGCGGCGTGGGGCGACACCAGCATCCGGTAGCTGGTGGAGTTGCACAGGGCGTTGACCGCGGCCTCCTCCCAGGTGAGGTGCGCCGGCTTGGGCATGAGCTGGTTGGCCTTCACCACCGACAGCTCGGCGAGGCCGCCGTAGTTGGTCTCGAAGCCCCAGATGCGCTGGTTCGCGGCCAGCATCGAGTCGTTGTGGGCGGATGGGTCCTGATCGTCGACGTAGTTGCAGTGGACGGTGACCCGGTCGCCCGGGCGCCAGTTGCGCACCGCGGAGCCGACCCGGAGCACGACACCGGACGCATCCGATCCGACGATGTGGAACGGCTGGTCGTGGCGGGCCCCCCACACGCTCTCCTT
Source organism: Rhabdothermincola sp. (assembly GCF_036846205.1). Lineage (NCBI taxonomy): Bacteria > Bacillati > Actinomycetota > Acidimicrobiia > Acidimicrobiales > Iamiaceae > Rhabdothermincola > Rhabdothermincola sp. The sequence goes on from NZ_DAIUCK010000003.1 coordinate 12,733, forward strand.
GCCGAGACGCTTCAGGAAGCCGAAGGTGGGGAGCGGCTCGAAGATGGACGTCCAGACGGTGTTGAAGTTGATGGAGCTGGCCATCACCGCGATCACCGCTTCATCAGGTGCCAGCTCGGGGAGGGTGACGTCCTGGATGTGGAGGGACTTGCGCGGGTCCTTGTCGCCGGACTCGACGCCCTCCCACATGTCCTGCTCGGCCTCGAGGACCACCGCGGCCCGGTAGGACTCCGGGAGCGGAAGGTTGGCGAGCTCCTCGCCCGGCGCGCCCGACTGGATGGCTTCGACGATCTCCTGCATGGCACGAACGTACCCGGCTCCGAAAACCGCGACCAAACTAGTGCGATTCACGAATAACGAATCATCCTTCACACCACGCTCCGCGGTTGCCTAGACTCATAGGCCATACGACCTATCTGAGCTTCGACCGCTCAGGAGCATCAGCTCTCGGCGGCCCCGGGCACACCGAGCGAGCAGGACGGAGCAGCAGCAGGCGGGCACCCGTGACCAGGTGGGCCCGACACGGACGGACGGGGGACGAGAGCGTTGGCGCTCACGCCGGAGGAGATCGAAGGTCGCCGGTTCCCGCTGGTGGCCAGAGGCTACGACCCGAAGCAGGTTGACCTCTTCCTCACCGAGGTGGCCGCGTCCTACCGGTACGCGATGCACCATCTCCTCCCCGGCGTGCACCGCCCCGCTGATCACGCCACCTCGGGCGAGGGACGACACCAGTCGCACGAGCGAGTGGGTGCCGAGGTGGCCGACATCCTGCGGGCGGCCGAGCGGGTCGGAGAGTCACTGCGATCGGAGGCCGAGCAGCAGGCCGCCGAGATCCGATCCGCGGCCGCCGCCGACGCGGCCCGCATCCGAGCCGAAGCCGACCAGGAGCGCCTACAAGCCAAGAAGGTGCTGCTGCGGGCCCAGCAGCAGGCCGAGACCCTCGTGAGGGAAGCCGAGCGCCAGGCGGAGGAGCGCCTGGGACGGGTCGAAGCCGAGGCCGAACAACGCGCAGACCGGGTCCTCGCCGGGGTGCGCCGCCGGGCCGAACAGATGGTGCGGGCCGAGCAGGCCGCCGTCGAACGGTTGCGTGCCGTCCGCGACGACATCGACGCCGCGATCGTCCGGGTGGTCGGCTCGGAAGCCGAGCCCGTGGTCGATCTCACCTCGGGCGAGCCGGTGGTCCGGATCGGCGACTTCCCGCCAGGGGCGTCGGCCGGCCGGGATCCCCAGGGCGACGGCTCAGCCACCGGTGCCGACCCGACGCCGGAACAGCGCCACCCGTCCGCCGGTCGGGAGCACCCGCACCTCACGACGGCGACGCGCTCGGATGCAGAGGCCGACGAGGAACGAGAGCGGGACTCCCTGCGGCGGATGGTCCGAGCGGCGGTCCTGCGCGCCGCCGAGCATGCCAGCATGGACGCCGACCCCACGGTCCCGCCGGCCGAGCCCACCGCCAGGGATCGGGATGGGGCAGTCAGCCGGCGAACGGCGGCAAAGCCTGCCGGCCAGCCGAGCGCCTTGGCCCCAGGAGACCCGCCCGACAGCCATTGACCCTCACCGTGGGCCCGCCCCGGGTTGCCCGGCCCGGCACGGTGGTCCCTACACTGCACCCAGCCGTTTCCGGACACACACCTGGGGGATTCCATGGCTGGTTCCGTCATCGTCGCCGGCGCTCGCACACCGATCGGCAAGCTCTCGGGGGGCCTGTCGTCGTTCGCCGCCACCGAGTTGGGTGGCTTCGCCATCAAGGCCGCGCTCGAGCGGGCGAGCGTCGCCCCCGACCAGGTCGACTACGTGTTCATGGGGCAGGTGCTGCTCGCGGGGGCCGGCCAGATCACTGCCCGCCAGGCAGCCGTCAACGCGGGCATCCCGATGAGCGTGCCCGCCACCACCGTCAACAAGGTGTGCCTGTCCGGCCTCAACAGCATCTACCTCGCCGACCTGATGATCAGCCAGGGTGATGCGGACATCGTGGTGGCCGGCGGCATGGAGTCCATGACCAACGCCCCCTACCTGCTGCCAGGGGCCCGAGCGGGTTATCGCATGGGCGATCAGACGGTCGTCGACTCGATGATGCACGACGGGCTGTTCTGCGCATTCGACCAGTGCGCGATGGGTGCGGGCACCGAGAAGTACGCGGCGTCCGCCGGGATCGATCGGGCCTCGCAGGACGAGCTGGCTGCCCAGTCCCACGAGCGGGCGGCCACCGCCCAGAAGGACGGGCTCTTCGACGACGAGATCGTGCCGGTCGAGGTGCCCCAGCGGAAGGGCGATCCCATCGTCGTGCGCGAGGACGAGGGCGTGCGTCCCGGCACCACCGTGGAGTCGCTGGCCGCCCTGCGCCCGGCATTCGACAAAGCCGGCAACATCACCGCCGGCAACGCGTCGCAGATCTCCGACGGCGCCGCAGCGGTGATCGTGATGTCCAAGGCCAAGGCCGACGAGCTCGGCGTCGCCCCACTGGGCGAGATCGTCGCCTACGGGCAGGTGGCCGGCCCGGACCCGTCGCTGCTCACGCAGCCGTCCCGAGCGATCAAGGTGGCCGCGGAGTCAGCCGGCATCAAAGTGTCCGACATCGACCTGTTCGAGCTCAACGAGGCCTTCGCCGCGGTGGGGGTGGCGTCGATGGCCGACCTGGGCATCACCGCCGAGGTCACCAACGTCAACGGAGGGGCCATCGCACTCGGGCATCCCATCGGCATGTCGGGCACCCGGCTGGCACTCCATCTGCTCCTCGAGCTCAAGCGCCGCGGCGGCGGCCTCGGTGCTGCCGCGCTCTGCGGTGGCGGCGGGCAGGGCGACGGCATCATCGTCAGGGCGCTGTGATGCACGCCTGATCGCACCAGGCGATCCGGTCCCGCCTCCGGGCGGTCTGCTGCGTAGGGGCCTCGGCTTCGGCCGGGGCCTCTGCGCGTCGGGACCAGGCACCCGGCGACCCGTGCGCTCCGCACCGGAGCGCCTGCAGATCTGATCTGATGCCTCTGATGCATTATCCTGTGCATCATGCGCACCACCCTGGCCATCGACGACCGGCTCCTGGCGGCCGCGAAGCGACTCGCCCGCGAGCGAGGGTTGACCCTGGGGGCGTTGGTCGAGGAGGCGCTCCGGCGGGAGCTGGCGGCCGAGCCCCCGCTCGCCCACCGGCCGGCGATCCCGGTGTTCACCGCGGGCGAGGGTCTGCGGCCAGGTGTCGACGCCACCTCGACCCGAGGGCTGCTCGAAGCGCTCGACGACGGGCTTCCCGTCGAGAAGCTCCGGTGATCCTGCTCGACGTCAACGTCGTGGTGGCCGCCCACCGCGCTGACCATCCCCACCACCCGCTCGTGCGTCCGTGGTTCGACCGCCTCACGGCTGGTACTGAACACTTCACCGTGCCCCACGTGGTGTGGTCCTCGTTCGTGCGCATCACCACCAGCCGGCGGATCTTCACCGTTCCGACCCCACTCGAAGAGGCGTTCTCGTTCCTCCGAGCTGTACGAGCGCAACCCAATCATCTGCCCACCGCTCCGGGGCCGGGGCATCTCGACGTCTTCGAGGAGTTGTGCCGGTCCTGCGACGCCTCGGGCGACCTCAGCGCAGATGCATACCTCGCCGCCATCGCGCTCGAGCTCGGCTGCCCCATCGCCACCCTCGACCGCGACTTCAGCCGGTTCGAGCCGGTCCAGGTGGTTCGGCCCGGCTGAGCCAGCCGTCCCCATCTGGATCGGCGCGGCACCGGGGCACCCACCCAGGCTCAGCCTGCGTCGACCTCCCGGCGACCCTCGAGGGCCCGACCGAGCGTGAGCTCGTCGGCGTACTCCAGGTCACCGCCGACCGGCAGCCCGGAGGCGATACGGGTCACCTTGACGCCGAGCGGCTTGAGCAACCGTCCCAGGTACATCGCGGTGGCCTCGCCCTCGATGTTGGGGTTGGTGCACAGGATGACCTCCTGCACCCCCTCGGGCTCGAGGCGAGCCAGCAGCTCCTTGACCCGCAGCTGGTCGGGACCGATGCCCTCGATGGGGCTGATCGCTCCCTGGAGGACGTGATAGCGACCACGGAACTCGCCCGTCTTCTCCACGGCCACGATGTCACGGGACTCCTCGACGACACAGATCACCGACGGGTCCCGGCGGTCGTCGGCGCAGATCGAACACTCCTGGCCCTCGGCGAGGTTGAAGCAGCGGGTGCAGAACGTGACCCGCTCCTTGGCCTGGACGATCGCCCGCGACAGGCGCAGGGCGTCGTCGGTCGGCACCTTCAGCAGGTGGAAGGCGATGCGCTGGGCCGACTTGGGCCCCACCCCGGGTAGCCGCCCGAGCTCGTCGATCAGGTCCTGCACCGGGCCCGCGTACATGCTCATGCCGAGGATCAACCCCGCTCGGGCCGACGGGCCTCGCTGGGACCCTCGCCCGAGTCCTCGTCGAGGTCCTCGCCGGCGGCAACGTCCATCACGGGACCACCCAACACCCCACCGAGCCCCGACCCGGCGAGCAGGTCACCGAAGCCGCCCAGGGACTCCGCCTGGAGTGCGTGAACCTTGGCCGTCGCGTCGTGCAGGGCCGCGAGCACGAGGTCCTCGAGCAAACCGACGTCGTCGGGGTCGACCGCCTCCGGCGCGATGCGCACGGCGGTGAACTCGAGCGCGCCGGTGACGTCGACCTCCACCGCGCCGCCCCCGGCCACCCCGGTGACCTGTCGGGCCGCCGCCTCGGCCTGGGCCGCCATCACCTGTTGTTGCATCTGCATCGCCTGAGACAGCAGGGCATCGAAGTCAGGCATGGAAGGCTGGTCGCTCACGTCGCTGCTCCTTCGGCGATCGTTCAGGTGTCCCCGCCGTCGACGAGCTCGGCGCCGGGGAAGATCTCGGCGATCCGCTCCAGACCGGAGGTCGCCACATCGGTGGCATCGGTCAGCTCGGCCAGGTCCTGCAACGAGACCTCCTCGTCGGGAGCGGGACCGGAGAGCGCTGCCGAACCGGTGCCCGGGGTGCCCCCGCCCTCGTCGACCACCACCCGCAACGGCACCGGTCGAGCGAAGTGGGAGGCGAGTGCCTGCTCCACCTCCTCGCGCACCTCCTCGCAACGCCGGGCGTGGTGCACGTTGGGCAGGCCGAACACGGCCGCGCCACCCTCCACGGCGATGAACCGTCCCCCGGCGAAACGCGACCGGGCCCGGTTCGACAGCGACGCCAGGATCGTGTCCCCCCAGGCGAGGGTCAGCTCGTCGCGGGACGGCAGGGCGTCGGCGGCCCCACCCGGTGAGCTGACTGCCGCCGGCGGGGCCGGCGTGCTCGGCGTGCTCGGCGGAACGGGCGCGGCGTCACGAGGCGCTCGAGCGGGCGAGGGGCGAGCCGAGGGCCCGGCGGCGGCCGGCGGTCGGGGTCGCTCCTGCGGCTGGGGTGCTCGTCGCCGCTGGGCCAGTGCCTCCCGGGCACCGTCGGCGGGGCGGGGACCGCGGCGGCCTGTGCTCACTGCCGCGCCAACACCTTTCCCGGCCGCTCGTTCGGCATCTCCCCCGGGCGCCGGTCCCCCATCGATCCCTTCCGATCCCGGCCCGCCGGGCACCCGGGGAGCCGCACCCCCTCGCTCGAGGCGCGCCACCCGATCGGCGAGCGCGGCCAGGCTCAGCTCGGCGTCGTCGCGGGTGAGGCGCACCAGCGAGACCTCGAGCGGGATGCGAGGATCCGGGGCGTCCTGGATCCCCACGAACGCCTCACCGATGACCTCCAGGGCACGCGTCGCACCCGGTGCGGTGAGCCGTACCGCCTGGTCCGCGACCCGCTCCCGGGCCCGATCGTCGAGGCGGGACAGGTCGGCTCCGACCGCGGCCAGGAACACGTCGCGCAACCGACCGACGAGCTGCTCGCCGACCACCCGCGGGCTGCGCCCCGCGGCGATCGCCTGGTCGACCGCCAGCAGCGCCCGCCCGGTGTCGCGCTCGCACAGCGCCTCCACCAACTCGTCGAGGGTGTCGCCGTCGTCGGGGATGCCACCCGCGGCGACCACCTGGTCGAGGGCAGACTCCATGTCCCGGGCCGAGCCGGCACCGACCCGCACGACGTAGTCGATGGCCTCCGGGGAGACGTCGAGCCCGGCGTCCTTCACGATGTACTCGGCCAGGCGCCGCAACTCGTCGGCCGACAGCAGCCGCACCTCGAAGGGCTGGCAGCGGCTCCGCACGGTCGGCAGGACCTTCTGCGGGTCGGTCGTGGCCAGGACGAACACCACGTGCTCGGGCGGCTCCTCGAGCGTCTTGAGGAGCGCGTTGGACGCGGCCTGCGTCAGCATGTGCACCTCGTCGAGGATGTAGACCTTCGTGCGCCCGGGAGTGCCGAGCGCGGCCTTGTTGACCAGCTCCCGGATGTCCTCGACCTTGTTGTTCGAGGCGGCGTCGAGCTCGTGGACGTCGAACGAGGTTCCCTGCTCGATGGCGACGCAGGACTCGCAGGCGCAGCAGGGCTCGCCGTCGACGGGATGCTCGCAATTGAGGACCTTGGCCAGGATCCGCGCCGTGGAGGTCTTGCCGGTGCCGCGCGGGCCGCTGAAGAGGTAGGCGTGACCCACCCGGTTCTCTCGCACCGCGTTCTGCAGCGCCCGCACGAGGTGTTCCTGACCCCGGACCTCCGAGAAACGCTGCGGCCGGTAGCGGCGGTAGAGGGACTGGTAGGCCACGAGCGGACTCTACCGGTCGCCTCCCGGGGACGCCGCGGCCCGCTCCCCCACGTGGTGGTCAGGCGATCTGCGGCACACCGGAGGTCCCGCTGAGAGCTGCTGCCTCCCGGCCCTGACTCGGTTCACGGGCTCCGATTGCACAGGACCCGACCACCACGTGCGAGAGCGGGCCGGCCCACAGGATAGCCTCACAGGTCGCGTTCCCGTGCTGGGACGTCGCCCCTGGAGGGATGCGAGAGCGGCCGAATCGGCACGCTTGGAAAGCGTGTGTGGGGCAACCCACCGTGGGTTCGAATCCCACTCCCTCCGCCGAGCCGGCGGGTCCGGTGCCGAGCCGGTCACCCGGACCCGCAGGACGGCGCGCGCTCGGCCACCTGACCCGGATCGTTCACGAAGTACTCGTCGCGGGGCCGCAGGTCCCGGTTGATCGCCTCCGGCGGCACCGGCGGCAGGGGGTCACCGTCGGCCAGACACTCCACCACGGCCGCTGCGAGATAGGCCTCGAGGCTGGCCGCCTGGGCCGGTGAGAACGCGTCGCGCCCGGCACGGAAGCGCTCCACCAGCGCGCCGCGATCGATGGCGATCGGCGAGCGGCTGGCCACGATGAACGTGGAGTTGCCGTACTGGGGCACGGTCACCCGCACCGCGTGAGGGAACACCTCCGTGATGGTGTTGGTCACCCGCGGGCTGGGGGCCCACTGCGCCATGAGACCGCCGCCGTCGAGGCGAGAGGCCACGAGCTCGTAGAACTCCTCGGAGTAGAGGCTGCCGCTGAACGCGGCCTGCGGGCGGAGGGTGTCGACCACGATCACGTCGTAGCGCTCGCCGGTGCGCAGCAGATGATCCCGACCATCGCCGACCACCAGATGCTGGCGGGGATCGGTGAAGAAGCGCTGCAGCTCGAACGCCCCACCGTCCGCCAGGCCACGGAGCAGGTCGAGCTCCCCACCGCAGATCTCGACGGTGGTGATCCGCTCGAGACGGGGGTCGACCGCGAGCCCGTAGGGGGTGGCGCCGATGCCGAGCCCCAGCGCCATGCCGGTGTCCGGCTCCGGGTGCACCAGGGTGGGCATCATCCCGATGAGCACGTGGTAGTCGTCGAAGGGATAGTTGTTCTGCGACGCGCTGTTCACGGTGAGCACCCACTGACCGTCGACCAGCTTGAGCGCGGTGGCGCAGGAGCGATCCTCGGCGAGCATGAGGTGATCACGCGGCACCCCGTTGAGCTGCGCCCACAGCCGCTGGTTGCTCGGGAACAGCAGGAGCAACGCCGACAGGGCCGTGATCGCGCCCCCGGCGAGTACCAGACGCCGCCCGCCGGTGGTCAGCCACGCGGCCGCCAGGCCGGGGACGAGGAGGGCGAGCGCGAGCAGCCGGTAGGTGCCGGCCGTGCCCAGGCGATCGATCGCCACGAACCCCACCAACAACGTGCCCGCGACGTTGCCCACGATGTTCGAGAACTGGAGCAGGCCTGTGTGCCGGCCGAGCGTCTCCACCCGCTGGCTCACCAGCGCTTGCGCGCACGGGAACGCCGCCCCCATACAGGCCACGGGTGCGGCCATGATCAGCAGCGGCACGCCGAGCAGCACCGGGCCGAACGCCCGGTTGAGCGAGCCGTCGGGATGGCGGAACCCGGTGCTCAACCCGTCGCCGGTGAGGTAGTCCGCGGCCCGATCCCAGACGGGAGTGTGCGGGAGCACACGCACGAAGGCGATCACCCCGGCGAGCGCGCACAACCCGACGAGGAACTGCAACCCGAGGAACCACCGATCGGGGCGGGCAGTGCGCCTGACGATCACCGACCCGATGGCCACCCCGAGGCCGAAGAAAGTCAGGTAGCTGGCAAGCACGTGGGGGAACGTGTAGCTGTTCGATCGCATGATGCCGTCGACCAGCCGGAAGAAGACCAGCTCGAAGCCGAGGGCCACCGCGCCGGTGAGTCCGTAGATCACGTACCAGGGCCACACCGCTCGGCTGCCCTGGCCCACCCCGCTCACCTCTGGGTCATCGCCCGCCCCGGTACCGGGCAGGGAGCGGGCCCGTCGGTCGATGCTCCGGAGAGGTGATCGAGCCGACACGCCCACCAGCACGGCCGCGAGAAGGTTCAACACCCCGGCCAGGCGGACGGTGTCGACGAAGCCCAGCGATCCCTGCAGCACCCATCCGCTCGTCGCCGCACCGGCGGCCGCACCGAGGGTGTTGAGGGCGTACAGCCGCCCGACCAGCGAGCCCGCGTCCCCCACCCTGGCCACGACGCCCCGGGTCACGAGCGGCAGGGACAACCCCATCAGGGTGGTGGGGACGATCAACAGGGTCACGTTGAAGGCGAACTTGGACCCCGCGGAGGTGAGATCGCCGGCCCAGTCCTCGTAGACGTCATAGAGCAGCCGGATGCTGGCGAAGGCGTACCCGGCGATGGCCACGTTCGAACAGGCGAACGCGACCAGCGAACGGGCCGGGCCCAGACGGTCCGCCAGCCAGCCACCGAGCAGGCTGCCCAGGCCGAGTCCCGCCAGGAAGGCGGCGACCACCGTGGTGAACGAGACGAGATCCACCCCCGAGTGCAGGGCGATGACCCGCTGCCACACCACCTGGAGGGTGAGCGCGGAGAACCCCGTGAGGGTGAAGACGGCGAAGAGCACGACCCGCCACCGCCGACGCTGGTGCCCCTCGTCGCCGCGACGGCTGACGGGGGCGTTCGTGACCTCGGAGGGAGCGACCATCAGTTGCGCAGCCACCCCGCCAGGAGCGTCGACGAGCGTGACACTGACCCGACCGTAGACGGCCGGCCCGGCGATCCGGGGGACCGATCCGGCCGCCGCTAGGGTCCCTCTGCGTGGACGACGACGCGGCCATGGCCATCGCCCTCGACGAAGCGCGCCGTGCGCCGAACCATGGTGACGTGCCGATCGGAGCGGTGGTGATCATCGGAGGGCGGGTGGTCGCGCGGCGGCACAACGAGCGGGAGAAGCTGGCGGACCCCACGGCGCACGCGGAGTTGCTCGCGCTGCGCGACGCCGCGGCGGCACTCGGCCGCTGGCGCCTCGAGGGGGCGACGATGGTCGTGACGCTGGAGCCGTGCCCGATGTGCGCCGGCGCGCTCGTCAACGCCCGCATCGGGCGGCTGGTGTTCGGCGCCGCGGACCCCAAGGCCGGAGCGTGCGGTTCGCTCTACAACCTCTCGTGCGACCCCCGCCTGAACCACGAGTTCGGGCTCACCAGCGGAGTGCGAGCCGAGGCCTGCGCGGAGTTGCTCACGTCGTTCTTCCGGGACCGCCGCTGATCACCGCCGGCGCGTGCCGGATCCGGGGGCAGGCCGCGACCGCTAGAGTCCACGCCGGAGGGTTGCCAGAGCGGACGAATGGGGCGGCCTCGAAAGCCGTTGTGGCCTCCGGGTCACCGTGGGTTCGAATCCCACACCCTCCGCCACCCGTGCGCCTCGCCCACTCGCCCACCCGTCGGGAACCACCCGCGATCGGGCGACGTCGAACCAGCCATGAGAGCATTCCTCGCCGCCGTCGCCGTCACGCTGGCGGTCGCGGGCTGCGGCCGTGGGACACCCTCGGGAACGGCGGACACCTCCCCGCCCGAGCTGTCCGGACGGAGCTTCCTCTCCGTCTCCGTGACGGAGGGCGGTGCCTCCCGCCAGCTCGCGGGGCTCCAGCCGATCCGGCTCTCGTTCGAGGACGGGCGCCTCGCCGCCAGCCCCGGCTGCAACTCGCTCGGCGGCGGCTTCCGTCTCGACGGTGACCGCCTCCTCGTCGAGGACCTCGCCATGACCGAGATGGCGTGCGAGGACCCGGCGCTCATGGACCAGGACGGCTGGTTCGCGGACCTGCTCCTCGCCCGGCCGACGGTGCAGGTGACCGCCACCGAGCTCACCCTCACCGGTGGCGACACGACGATCGTGTTCACCGACCAGCGGGTCACGGAGCCCGACCGGCCACTCGCCGGCACGTGGACCCTCACCGGGCTCATCGACGGTGAGACGGCGTCGAGCGCGCCCGCCGGGGTCAGCGCGACGGTCGCGATCGGCAACGACGCCATCGAGTGGAACGTGGGGTGCGACGGTGCGTCCGCGCCACTGGAGGTGGCCGGCTCGACGCTCGTCATCGGGCCCGCCCGACCCCGCACCTCCGACTGCCAGCGCCCGCCACCCGAGACCGACGCTGCGGCGGCCAGTCTCGCTCGCACCCTGAACGAGATCCTCGAGGGGACGGTCAGCTACCGGATCGACGGGCCCACGCTCACCATCACCAAGGGCGATCGGGCCATCCAGCTGCGCTCGTCGTAACGGCTCGTCGCCGGGTCACACCCGTAACCTGGCCTCATGCGCATGCCGCCGCACCTGGCCATGGGTGCCGACCCCGAGGCGATCAAGGGAGCCACGGTGGGCAAGGACGTGGTGCGTCGCGTGCTGCGCCTGGCCAAGCCCTACCGCTGGATGCTCGCGGGCTTCGTCGCGGTCATCGTCGGCGCGGCTCTGGTGGCACTCGCCCCGCCGTTGCTGTTCCGCCAGATCATCGACAGCGCGATCCCCGAAGGGAACCGCGGCCAGCTCCATCTCCTCGCGGGCCTGGTGGTGGCGGCGGCGGTGGCTGATGCCGCGCTGGCGTTCGCCGAGCGCTGGTACTCCTCACGGATCGGCGAGGGCCTCATCTTCGACCTGCGGGTGGCGCTGTTCGAGCACGTGCAGCGGATGCCCATCGCCTTCTTCACCCGGACCCAGACCGGCTCCCTGATCAGCCGGCTGAACAACGACGTGATCGGTGCCCAACGGGCCATGACCGCGACACTCGGCTCGGTGGTGTCCAACGTGATCGTGCTGGCCACCACGCTCGGGGCGATGTTCGTCCTCGAATGGCGGCTCACGGTGCTCGCCCTGGTGCTGCTGCCGCTGTTCATCGTTCCCGCCAAGCGGGTCGGCCGCCGCCTGCAGGCGATCACCCGGGAGAGCATGAACCTCAACGCGGCGATGAACACCCAGATGACCGAGCGGTTCAACGTGGCGGGCGCCCTGCTGGTGAAGCTGTTCGGGGACACCGATCGCGAATCCCGGGACTTCGCCGAGCGCGCCGGCAGCGTGCGCGACATCGGGGTCAAGAGCGCCATGTACGGCCGCACCTTCTTCATCGCGCTCGGCCTCGTCGGCGCGGTGGGCACCGCGGCCGTCTACTGGGTGGGCGGCCAGCTGGTGATCTCCGGCGCGGTCAGCCTCGGCACCCTCGTGGCGATGGCGGCGTACGTGACCCGCATCTACACCCCGCTCACCAGCCTGACCAACGCACGCGTCGACATCATGACCGCGTTCGTGTCGTTCGATCGGGTCTTCGAGGTGCTCGACGCGCCCAACCCGATCGTCGACCGCCCCGGCGCGGTGGATCTGATCGAGCCGCGGGGTCACATCGAACTGGACCGGGTGTGGTTCCGCTACCCGACCTCGGCGGAGGTGTCGGTCGCCTCGCTTGAGTCCGACATCGGCGTCGCCCTGAACGCCGAGCCGGGTGAGCCGGTGCTCCGCGGCATCTCCGCCACGATCGAGCCCGGCGAGCTCGTGGCCCTCGTGGGGCCATCGGGGGCGGGCAAGACCACGCTCACGTCGCTCATCCCCCGGCTCTACGACGTCACCTCCGGGGCGGTGAGGATCGACGGGCACGACGTGCGTGACCTGACACAGGTCTCGCTGCGCCGGGCGATCGGCGTCGTCACCCAGGACCCCCACCTGTTCCACGACTCGGTGGTGGCCAACCTGCGCTACGCGCGGCCGTCGGCCACCGACGCGGAGATCGAAGCGGCCTGCCGAGCGGCGCAGATCCACGACGTCATCGCCGCGCTGCCCGACGGCTACCACACCATCGTCGGCGAGCGGGGCTACCGGCTCTCCGGCGGCGAGAAGCAGCGCCTGGCCATCGCCCGGATGCTGTTGAAGGACCCGGCGATCGTGATCCTCGACGAGGCCACCAGCCACCTCGACTCGGAGAACGAAGCGCTGGTGCAGCAGGCCCTGGGCGCTGCGCTGGCCGGGCGGACCTCGATCGTCATCGCCCACCGCTTGTCGACCATCGTGGCAGCGGACCAGATCCTGGTGCTCGACGAGGGCCGGCTCGTCGAGCGGGGCACCCACACCACCTTGCTCGCGGCAGGTGGCCTGTACGCGGACCTGTACCGGGTCCTCGTGCGGTCGGCCGCCGAGGCTGCCGGGTCCGACACGGCCGACACCCCCGGAGCCGCCGCGCCGGCGTGATCCGCCTCAGGCCATGATGCCGCCGTCGATCGGGAGCACCGATCCGGTCATGTACGACGAAGCGTCACTGGCGAGGAACAGGGCGGCCCCCACGATCTCCTCGGGGTCGGCGATGCGCTTCAGCAGGGTCGACGCCACGATGGCGTCGCGGAACTCGGGGACCTCGTAGGTCGCCGCCATCATGTCGGTGGCGAACGGCCCTGGCGCGAGGGCGTTCACCCGGACACCTCGCGGTGCCCACTCCTTGGCCATGACCTTCGTCAGGTTCCACAGCGCCGCCTTGCCCGAGCAGTACAGCCCGAGCGACTCGCCCGGGTTGAACGCTCCCGCCGTGATCACGTTCACGATCACCCCGTGCCCCGAGGCGGCCAGGTGATCGACCGCGCGGGCCGAGAGGAACAACGGGCCCTTGACGTTCACCGCGTAGCTCTTCTCGAAGGCGAGCTCGGTGACCTCGGTCAGCATCCCGCCCAGAGGGTTGGCCGCGTTGTTCACCAGGATGTCCAGCCGGCCGAAGGTGGCAACCGTGGTGTCGACCAGCCGCTCGAGCTCCTCGACCTTGCCGACGTGGGTGGCGACGGGGAGAGCCTCACCACCCGCCGCTTCGATCTCCCGGGCCAGAGCCTCGCAGTTCTCCTGCTTGCGGCTGGCGATCACGACCTTCGCTCCGGCCGCCGCGTAGCCGAGGCTGATGGCACGGCCGAGGCCCCGGCTCCCACCGGTGACGATCGCCACCCGGCCAGTGAGGTCGAACAAGGATCCCGTGTCGTTGCCCATGGCGGGAGACTAGGTGTTCGTGTCGTCCTCGAGCCGCTGGACGCCCGGGGGCACCGTCGTCCCTGCAGTTCGCCTGCACCTGGCCGAACCGGTGCCCGAACCCCGGTGAGAGGCGCCCACAACGGGCCCGCGTGCGGTCGGTGGCCGTTCAGCCGGGGTGGGAAGCGCCTGCGACAGCACCGTTCGTCCGGAGCGGACCGCGCCCATGAACGCGATCACCATCTCCGGTGTCGCTTCGAGCAGCATTGCCACCGGTCGGCCCTCGGGTGCGTTTCGCTCCCACCACCGGGCGGAACGTTCCGCCGCCTCCCACAGCGACGCGATCGTCCAGGTCGAACGGTCAGCGAGGAACGAGACGCGGCCGTCACCTGACGCGCCCGCATCGAGGGCTGCGGCCAGCCGGCTCACGGCCCGTCTTGGCGCCCGGGCGCCGGCGCGTCCGTCGGTGGGCCGAGCGGTGTGCCCTCACCGGTGAACTCGCCGTCGCTGCCGCCGCCGTCGATGGTGACCGGGGCGTTCGCCGGCATCGGGCTGGTGATCGTCAAGCCGTGTCCGTCGAGCCACGACGTGAACCCTGCTTCGTCGGTCGCGTGGAGCGCCTCGATGAGCGCGGCGATTGTCTCGGACGGGACGTAGCGGGCGTCGACGATGACGCGGGTGCCCTCCGTCACCCAGGTCACCACCTGCACGATGCCGTTGTCTCGCTCGGGACCAGCTCCGCCGCCGATCGAACCGACCGGGAGCGAGTGCGTTGTCGCACCTGGGACGCCGACCGTCTGCTCGCCGGGGCCGAGGAACCATTCGAGCGCTGTGGCATAGGCGGGGTCGTCGCGTTGGGAGATCACGACGATCGAGCCGGCGGTCTCTGCGCTGAAGGTGACCGCGTAGCCTTCGCCTGGCCCGGCCAGTGACCCGGAGACGTCGAGGAACGGGGCCAGCACGCCGGTGTCGGCGAGCTCGGTTCCGTCGGGCCAGCCATCGCCGAGGCTGGGTTCGCCGTCGGTGACGGTGACGGACGCCAACCGTTGCTCGAGCTCGTCGGGGCCGAGCTCACGGCTGGCGACCGCCACCCGGGAGCCGTCCGGTTCGATGCGCACGTAGGCGGAGAGGTCACCCATGGCGCCTGGCGCGCTCTGGCCGACGTCGGTCGCCAGCCGGGACGGGTCGGGGCTGAGCACCGCCACGGCGGTGTCGGTGCTGCCGTCCGGGTCGGTCACCATCCAGACGGTGGTCTGCGGGCCGGCCAAGCGGACAGGCACCGCGATGGCCTGGGTGACGCGCAGGCCGGCGGGGACCGTGGCGGGCACCCACACGGTGCCTGCCGCGGACGGGTCATCGCCCCCCTTCCCGCAGGATACGAGCACGGTCAGCGCGGCCACGGCGGCGGCCAGGCGGAACGAGGGCTTCGGCCTCATCGGCGGAGACTAGGTCCTCGAGTCGCCTTGGACCCGCTGGCGCAACCAGGCGATGTCGTCCTTGCGGGCGTCGTCCCCGGTCTCGCAGATGACCGGGGCTCCGGCATCGCGCACGACCACCACCAGGGCGTCGGGGTCGATCATCCCCCGGCCCAGGTGCTCGTGGCGATCGCGACCCGAGCCGTGGGCGTCCTTCGAGTCGTTGCAGTGGACCAGGTCGATGCGGCCGGTGATCGACTTGATCCGGTCGACGGCACTCAGCAGGTCTTCTCCCGCGGCGTGGGCATGGCAGGTGTCGAGGCAGAACCCCACGCCGAACTCCGCGATGTGATCCCACAGCCGGGCGATGGTGTCGAAGTGGCGGGCCATGGCGTGATCACCACCCGCGGTGTTCTCGAGGTAGACGGGCACGTCGGACTCGAGCTGCTGCATGGCCTTGCGCCACCGTTCGAAGCCGGCCCGCTCGTCGTCGTCCTCGGTGATGTGGCCGCCGTGCACGATCACCGCTCGGGCGCCGATGGCGGCGGCAGCGTCGCAGGTCTGCTGGAGGATCTTGCGGGACGGGATGCGCACCCGGTTGTTCGGCGATGCCAGGTTCACCAGGTAGGGCGCGTGCACGTAGATCGGCACCGGCGACGCCCGCAGGACGTCCGCGTCGTCACGGGGCTTGGGCGCCTTCCAGCTCTGCGGGTTGCCGAGGAAGATCTGTACGCAGTCGGCTCCCTCGGCGGCCGCCGTGGCGATGGGATCGTCCGGGCTGACGTGACCACCGATGAGCATCGTCTTCACCGTAGCGTCGCCTCCCGCCGTCCCTGGCGGCCCGATGCTCAGGCCGGGCGTGACAGCGTGGACGTGGCGGTGGCCGGATCGGCCGTGAGTGCGTAGCCGGCGGCGGTGAGCGTCGTGGGTACCGGGGTGTCCATCAGGTCCTCGCAGCGGGGTGCGGCACCTTCGATCGCCGCCCGATCGGCGGCACGCCCGATCGCCACCACGTCGTCGAGGAGCGACCGGGCCCCGGCTCCGAGCAGGGCGAGGTCATCGGACACGAGGGCCATGCCGCCGGACACCCCCACCGCGTGCGCCCAGGTCGTGATGGCCTCGGCGGTGAGATCCGTCTCGTCGGTGCGCAGCATCAGGCAGTCGGGGTCATTCAACCACAGCCGCCGGTGCATGAAGCTGCGGGACAGCGTGCTCGCCCAGCTGTGCAGGGTGGCCGGCGCGGTGGCCTCGTAGCCTCGCAGGACCGGGTCGGCCCCCTTGAGCGACCAGGTGGGAGCGACGTCGGGACCGATCCGATTCCCGTCGACCAGCCCGACCACGTGGCTCAGCGGAGCCCCGCAGCCCAGCAGGAACGTGCCGTCACCCGCTCCACGTCGCACGGCCTCGTAGCCGGCCCGGACTCGCTGGGCGGGGGTGCGCGACGGATCGGACCACACACCGTCGAACGACGGCGCGAAGGTGAAATCGAGCTTCAGGTAGGTGAAACCCGCGTCGACCAGCGAGCGGCAGACCTCCTCGATGTGGGCGAGGACCTCGGGCAGAGTGGTGTCGAGCGCGTACATGACCCCACCGCGACCACCACCCCACTCCGGGTTGACCATGCCCCACAACGGCTGACCGTCGGCGAAGCGGGCCAACCACTCGGGATGGCGGCGGGCGACCTCCGAATCGGGGGCCACGATGAACGGTGCCAGCCAGATCCCCGGCCGGCGCCCGGCTGCCGAGATCGCGCCGGCCAGCGCGTCGAGCGACGAGGGAAACTTGTCGTTGGTGGTCAGCCAGTCGCCGATCGCGGACTGGTAACCATCGTCGATCTGGAAGACCTCGAAGGGCCAGTCGCCAGCCAAGAACAGGTTGTCGCGGACGTGCTGCTCGGTGACCCCGTGGAAGTAGTGGTACCAGGAGCACCAGCCGACCTGGTACGGCGCCGAGATCCGGGCCCCGCCCAGCGAGCCGACCCGGCGGGCCCAGCGATCGAGGGCCGCACAGACGTCACCGTCGTTGACCGGCTCGGTCACGAACGGGTGCAACGCTCGGGACTCCCCCGGCCCGAGCTGGGCGTCACCGAGGAACGCTTCGGCCCACAACTCGGGGGTGCCCTCCCGATCACCCGATGGACGCAGCCGCCACGTGCCGTCATGCTCGATGCCTCCGTCGAACCCAGCGAGCATCGTGCGCCCGGCAGCGTCCCGGAGCACGGTGACCCACTCGGAGCGAAGCTCACCGTCCAGCGCGCGCCGCTGGTCGGCATGGTGGATGCCCTGCACCATCTCGAGCGCGCCAGGGGTGGTGGACGGATCCCGGTCGACCCCGAAGACCGCCACATCGGTCGGGGACCACGACTGGTACCCGTGACGCAGCATCCGGACCGGGGTTGAGCTCCTGGGGAGGCGGAGCACGACCGCGACCGACCGCACCCGCACCGGCACGTCCCCGGCGTTCGTCAAGGACCATGGCACCGGAATGCCCGGCCGTACCTCGCCCAGCGCGACCTCGAGCCCACCTACGTGCACCGTGCCCGGGCCGGTGACCGGCGACGAGCAGGAACCCTCTCCGATCGTTGCCACGACGCGCTCGACCACCGGCTCCACGAGCAGGGATCCTACGACGCTGCCAGAGCATCCCTCGTCGGCCCGGAAGGACGCACGACACGTGACGGGGAGGAGAGCCAGCCCGGGGTAGGTTCGGGCGATGGAGTCCGGCACCTTCACGGTCCGCGAGCTCGCCTCCGGTATCCACACCGCGCTGAACGCCTGGTTCCCACGAGAGGTGTGGGTGCAGGGCCAGATCGCCAACCTGTCGCGCTCGCATGCCGGTCACGTCTACTTCCACCTCGTCGAGCCCGGCCCGCCGGGCGAGCCACCCGACGCCTCGATCGGGGTGGTGTTGTTCGCCGCGGCCCGCCAGTACGTCAACACGGTGCTCCGGCAGGCGGGGGGCGTGCGTATGGCCGACGGCATGCGCATCCGCATCCGGGGGCGGATCGAGCTGTTCGCCCAGCAGGGCCGGCTCCAGCTCCGCATGTCGGGTATCGACCCGGACTACACACTGGGACTGATCGCCACCGACCGCCAGAGGGTGCTCGAGATCCTCACCCGAGAAGGGCTGGTGGAGCGCAACCGGAGGCTGACCCTGCCTCCTGGACCGCTACGGGTCGGGCTGGTCACCAGCCCGGGTAGTGCCGCGATGGCCGACTTCGTGCACGAGCTGGAAGCGAGCGGGCTGGGGTGGCGGGTGCTGCTGGCACCGGCGCGGATGCAAGGCCAGGGGGCGGAGCACACGCTGGTGGCGGCACTCGAACACCTCCGTGACGCACCGGTCGACGTGGTGGCCATCATCCGGGGCGGCGGCGCCAAGACCGACCTGGCGCTGTTCGACCACGAGGTGGTGGCCCGTGCGGTGGCGATGATGCCGGTGCCGGTGACGACCGGCATCGGGCACGAGACCGACAGCTCGGTCACCGATGCCGTGGCGCACTCCTCCTGCAAGACGCCCACCGCCTGCGCGGCGCGGCTGGTGGCGCACGTCCGGAGCTCGATCGAACGGGTGGACACGCTGTGGCAGGCGATCGGCTCGCGGTCCTCCGTGCTCATCCATCGCTACGAACGGCGCCTCGACGCGTCCCTCGCCTCGCTCGTCCGGTTGTCGAGCGCAACCCTCGAGCGCCAGCACCAACGCACGATCGACGCCGAGCGGCGGGCCGCTCGGGCTGCCCTCGGCGCGCTGGCGAGGGCCGAGCTGCGGCTCGACCGGGACACGGCCCGGGTGGCTGCGGTCGACCCCGAACGGGCGATGGCCCGGGGCTGGTCGATCACCACGGACCCGTCCGGTCGGGTGGTTCGCACAGCGCGGGACCTCGCCGAGGGCCAGCAGCTCGTGACCGTGCTCGTCGACGGGACGGTGGTGAGCCGGGTGGAGCGGGTCGAGCTCGACCGACGCCGGGGCAGTGGGAACGATGGCTAGCGATGGCTGAGGACGAGGAGCTCACCTACGCGGCAGCCGTCGCCGAGCTGGAGGCGATCCTCGCCGAGCTCGAAGGCGACGACGTGGACGTGGACCGGCTCGCGGCCCAGGTCCGCCGAGCGGCGGCCCTCGTCCGCTTCTGCCGGAGCCGGATCCTCGATGCCCGGGTGGAGATCGAGCAGATCCTTGAGGAACCTGCCGAATGACCGCACGGTCCGGACCGATGGCGGGCGAAGCGAACGCGGTGCGGGCTGATCGAGCTGACCCGCCCGACCTGCCCCCTGAGGTGCAGGTCATCGGCGCACCGGTACGGGCGCGTCTCACCGCCGTGCTCGATCAGGCGATCGCCGAATGGGTGCCGATCGATCCGGAGCTGGAGCGGCCACTGGCGTCGATCCGGCGACTGGTGCTGGCCGGCGGCAAGCGGCTCCGGCCAGCGTTCTGCTACTGGGCGTTCGTCGGCGCGGGCGGGAGGCCTGACGACCCCGTCATCGTCGACGCTGGCGCCGCGCTCGAGCTGCTGCACGCCTTCGCGCTGGTCCACGACGACGTGATGGACGAGTCCGTCCGGCGGCGGGGCGCGCCGACGGTCCACGTCGAGTACGCGGCGATCCACCGGGCGGAAGGCTGGGTCGGCGACCCGGAGCGGTTCGGGGAGGGGGCGGCGATCCTGGTGGGCGACCTGGCCCACGTCCTGGCGAACGAGCTGATCGTGGGGTTGGGCGAGCGAGCAGCCCGGGTGTGGAACCAGCTCGCGATCGAGGTCAACGTCGGCCAGTACCTCGATGTGGTCGGCACCGCCCGGGGGTCGGTCGACCTGCCCACCGCGCGGCGGATCTCGCGCTACAAGTCAGGGAAGTACACGATCGAGCGGCCCCTGCACCTGGGCGCGGCACTGGCCGGCCGCCTCGACGAGCTGGCCGGCCCGCTCTCCGCCTATGGCGAGCCATTGGGTGAAGCCTTCCAGCTCCGCGACGATCTGCTCGGCGTGTTCGGCGACCCGGCTCGGATGGGCAAGCCGGTCGGTGAGGACCTGCGCGAAGGCAAGCCCACCCCGCTGCTGGCAGTGGCCCGGCAGCGCTGCACCGGCGACGAGGCGGCGCTCCTTGAGCGGGTGGGTGACCCGACCCTCGACGAGCACGGCATCGCCACCCTCCAGGCGGTGCTCGAGTCCTGCGGAGCTCGGGACGAGATCGAGCGGTCGATCACCGCGCTCACCGACCGGGCGATCGACGCGGCACGACGAGCGCCGTTGCGAGGCGAGGCCCGGGCGGCGCTCGTCGCCCTGGCCGGCTACGTGGCTACTCGTGACCGCTGAAGGAAATCGACCCTCGGCACGGCGCCCGACCGCCCCGTAGCATGGTTTGGCCGACCCGCAGGGCGGTGATCGCAACCGGGCGTTCCGGTTGGGTGGGGAGAGCGGACAGGCTCGAGGGAACCGATGACCACCATCGAAGAGCGGCTCGCGGTGCTCTCCCGGTTGCCCGGAGACGTCGTGAGCCTGCTCGATCCCGACGGGAAGGTGCTGTACGTGTCGCCCTCCGTGGAGCGCACCCTGGGCTACACAGTCGAGCAGTACCTGGCGCTCGACCCCGCCGCCATCCTGCACCCTGACGATCGTCCGGTGTCCCGAGCCCACTGGGAGCAGGTGGTCGCCGAGCCCGGCGAGCCCTTGCGTTGGGAGCTCCGCATGCAGCACGCAGACGGCTCGTGGCGCTGGATCGAGGTCGTCGCCAGCAACCACCTGGACGACCCGTCTCTCAGTGCGATCTTCGCCAATTACCGGGACGTGACCGAGCGGCGCCAGGCCGAGGACGCGCTCAAGGCCAGCGAGGACCGGCTCCGTGCCGTGCTGCAGAACAGTCGCGACGTCACGGCCGTGATCTCCGAGCACGGGCAGATCGTCTGGGTCAGCCCGGCAGTGACCGAGATGCTCGGTTGGCCGGCCGATGACCTCACGGGCACCAACGCCTTCGATCTCGTCCACCCCGACGACCGTGCCCCCGCCTTCGAACGGCTGGCCGAAGCGGTGACCTCCGATCGACCGGCGGATCCCATCATGGTTCGCATCCTCCGCTCATCAGGGGAATGGCTCCCGACCGAGGTCGCCGGCAGCCCGTGGCGGACCGGCGACCGGTTGGAGGGTGTGGTGATCAACGTCCGGGACGTGCGCTGGCGCTTGACCGCCGAGCAGGTGCGCAAGCAGAGCGAGGAGCGCTTCGAGGCACTGGTACGCAACAGCCACGACGGCATCCTCCTCCTCGATCACCAAGCCGTGATCACCTACGCGACTCCGTCGATCGAGAGCCTCTTCGGCCGACCGCTCGAGGTCGTGCGGGCCAGCAGACGCTTCGAATGGGTGCACCCCGACGACGTGGACCGGGTGGCCACCGCACTGGCCCAAGTGATGAGCGAACCCCTGTCCAGGGCCTCCCTGCAGGTCAGGGTGCGCCACGCAGGCGGCACGTACCGGTGGGCCGAAGCGATCGCGGTCAACCTGCTCGACCACGAGGCGGTGCACGCGGTCGTGATCAACATCCGTGACGTGACCGACCAGAAGCGAGCCGAGGAAGCCCTCCGGGCGAGCGAAGAGCGGTTCCGGTCGCTGGTTCGCTTCTCCGGTTCCGTGGTGCAGGTCCTCGATGACGAGGCCCGGGTGCGTTGGTGCAGCCCGTCGGCTGCCGAGGTCATCGGCTATTCAGACCAGGAACTGCTCGGGGCCTGGGTCGGTGACTACGCCCACCCCGACGATCTCGACGCGGCGACGAATACGTTTCTCACTGCGCTCCGTGAGCCGGGGTCGACGGCGAGCATCGTGTGCCGGGTTCGGCACCGTGACGGCAGCTGGCGCTGGCTGGAGTGCACCTTCACCAACCGACGCAAGGACCGCACCATCGCCGGGATGGTGGCCAACTACCGCGACGTGACCGACCAGCGCCAGGCCGAGCAGGCGCTGCGGGAGAGCGAGCGGCTCTTCCGATCGCTGGCCCGCTCGTCGCCGACCGGGATCTTCCAGCAGAATGCGCTCGGCGAGTGCATCTACGTCAATCACCGCTGGCAGGAGATCACCGGCTTCGCGATGGAGCACGCGCTCGGCCACGGCTGGCGGCGCATCATCCATCCCGACGACCGCGCTCGCCTGGAGACCGAGCGGGAGGGCACGCCGCGACCGGTCATGGCGAAGGACGAGTTCCGGGTGGTGCGACCTGACGGTGACATCCGCTGGGTGGCAGTCCAGACCGCTCCGATGTACGACGAAGACGGCGCGTTCGTCGGCAGCGTGGGGGCGATCGAGGACATCACCGAACGGGTCGCGGCTCAGCAGGACTCCCAGCGACTCATCGACATCTTCGAAGCGACGAGCGATCTGGTGGCGATGGCCGATGCCAATGGCCGTGTGCTGTACCTCAACCGAGCGAGCAAGGAGTTCTTCGGCCTCCCCGAGAACGCAGAGCCCGAGCACTTCGACGTGTTCGAGAACCTCCCCGCTGAACTGATCGAGCGGCTGGCCCTCGAAGCCGCGCCCGCCCTCGAGATGCACGGCGTCTGGAGCGGCGAGCTGCCCCTGGTGCGTCGCGACGGCACCGAGGTGCCACACCTCGCGCAGCTACTCGTCCATCGCGACCACCGCGGCCGCGCCGAGTACTACTCGGCGGTGCTGCGGGACATCTCGGAACGCAAGGCATTCGAGCACCGGCTGACCCACCAGGCCACCCACGACCCGCTCACGGGCCTCCCCAACCGCACCCTGCTGCTCGACCGGCTGACGATGGCGCTCGCTCGCGCCCGGCGCCACCACCGCCGGCTGGTCGTGCTGTTCCTGGATCTCGATCACTTCAAGGTCGTCAACGACAGTCTCGGTCACGGGCTCGGGGACCAGTTGCTGGTGGCCATCTCCGAACGACTGCAGGCCACGGTTCGCCCCGGCGACACCATCGCCCGCTTCGGTGGCGACGAGTTCGTCGTGCTGTGCGAGGATCTCGTGGATCGCAAGGACGCGATCGCCATCGCGGAACGGCTGATCAGCGCCCTCGACGGTCCGTTCTCCACGGACGACAACGAGGTCTTCGTCGGGGTCAGTATCGGGCTCGCGTTCCCTGAGGAGCCGACTGCCGACCCCGAGACCCTCATCCGGGACGCGGATGCCGCGATGTACCAGGCCAAGCAACGCGGGCGCGGGCGGTGGGTGGTGTTCGACAGCACGATGCGGGCCCACGCCATCGACCGGCTCGACATCGAGAGCGCCCTCCGCCGGGCGCTGGAGCGACGGGAGCTGCGGGTCTTCTACCAGCCCGTCGTCTGCCTCGCGAGCGGCACCATCTCCGGCGTCGAGGCGCTGGTGCGATGGGAGCATCCCGAACGGGGGATGCTCAGCCCGGGTGAGTTCATCGGGGTGGCCGAGGAGACCGGGCTCATCGTGCCCATCGGGGCGTGGGTGCTCGAGCAGGCGTGCCGCCAGGTGCAACGTTGGCGAGCCCAGACGCCCTCCCTCGAGCGCCTGGGCGTCTCGGTGAACCTCTCCGGGCGCCAACTCGGCCATCCGGAGGTCGTGGACGAGGTGGCGACGGTGCTCACCTCGACCGGGATCGACCCGGCCCTGGTGGAGATCGAGATCACCGAGAGCGTGCTCATGGACGACGTCGAGATGTCCCACGAGACGCTGGGTCGACTGAAGCAGCTGGGCGTCAAGCTGGCAGTCGACGACTTCGGGACCGGCTACTCGTCGCTCAGCTACCTGCGCCGCTTCCCGGTCGACCTGCTGAAGGTCGACCGATCGTTCGTGCACGGCTTGGGGCGCGATCCCGGCGACTCGGCGATCGTCACCGCGATCATCACCCTCGCACACACGCTCGGCCTGCAGGCCGTGGCCGAAGGCGTCGAGACCGCCGACCAGCTCGCCGAGCTACGCCAGCTCGGCTGCGACCGGGCGCAGGGGTTCCACATCGCCCGGCCGGGACCCGAAGCGGTGATCGAGCAGCTCCTGACCGGCGGGCAACGATGGTGACGACCGGCCGGGCGGGTCGAGCCGACCCGACCACGGTGAGCCCGGCGACGGGACGTGCGAAGCTGGGGTCATGGCCGGATCCCTGAGCCGCGAGTCGATCGTGGCCATCACCCGCGAGCTGATCGAGCGGGAAGGCCTCGAGTCGGTCTCGCTGCGGCGTATCGCCGGCCTGCTCGGGGTCACCGCACCGGCGCTGTACGCCCACGTCAATGGCAAGCGGGACCTGCTCCGCGCGGTGGCGGAAGGCGAGTTCGAACGCCTGATCGAGCTCCTGGAGCGGATCGACGACCCCGACCCGCTGGCACGTATCCGGCGATTCAGCCGGGCCTACATCGAGCATGCCGTGAGCAATCCGGGGCTGTTCCGGACGATGTTCCTCTTCCCACCCAGCCTGAGCGTGGCCGATGCCACCGGCCAGGAGCTGCCGGCGGCGACCAAAGCGTTCGAGATCGCGCACCATGCGGCCGTCGAGGCCGTCGACCAGGGACTGCTTCGCTCCGATGACCCGCTCCTGGTGGCACTGACCCTCTGGACGGGCGTGCACGGCGCAGCCGAGGTGTTGCTCCTCGGCTTCGGGTTCGACCAGGACACCACCGCAGCGCTCATCGACTCGCTCATCGAGACGCTCATCGCCGGCTTGCGGCGCTGATCGCCGACTGCGGTCAGCGCGGCGGGGTCGGCAGCGATGCCGGGCGCCCCTCGCCCCCCGAACCGGCGAACCACCTGAGTGCCTCGACGATCGAGCCCTCGACCACCCCCGGCTCGGCCACCACCGCCGCCAGCCACTCGGGTCGGGTCACGGCCGCCACCACGAAGGGGCGCTCGAGACCGGACCACTGCACGGCTTGGCGGACGTACTCCGAGGCGTAGTCCGGTGGGCGCACGTCGCGCGACAGCTCGAACAGCGCCCAGGGGTCGGGAGCCGAGGGTTTCACCTCCGCGCCCGATCCCAGCCGGCTGAGCCGCGGCACGTACGCCGTGCCGGGCCGGACCCCTCCGCCCGCCAGCCCCGGGCCGTCGGCCAGGATCGCCCCCCGCACCAGCTCGGGTCGCCCACCCGCGATCAGCAGCGCCACGTAGGCACCCAGCCCCCGGCCGAGCACCGTCGACGGACCCAGCTCCGCCAGTGCAGCGTCGGCGTCGGCCATGAGCATCTCGGCCGTGTAGCCCCCTCCGGTGGGGATGGTGGAGGCGCCGTGCCCGGTGAAATCCAGCCCCCAGATCGGCCCGGGCCACGCCTCTGCCCACGGCGGCGGCGCCGACGGTGTCCGCTCGCCCAGCCCGTGGAGGAGCAGCAGCGGCCGGTCGAGCCCCGCGGTGGCGTCGCGCAGCGGATGCAGGGCGAGCTGGGCCCGGTTGTGGATCACGAACCTCATCGTGGTGGGCTCCCCAGGAACTCGAGTACCAGGTCGGCCACCAGCCGGGGCTGCTCGATGTGCACGAAGTGCCCCACGCCATCGAGAGCCTCCAGCCGGCCACCGGGGGGCAGGTAGGGCTCCACGTCGGCGGGCCGGGTCCCCCAACCCATCACCTCGACCTCGAGCCCCAGGACGCCGAGCACGGGAACGGACAGCCCCGGCATGCGCTCCATGGACCATTCCGGACGCCACGGCCCGAAACCGCCCAGGCGGAGGGTGGGGTCGATCTTCCAGCGCCACCCGTCCTCGTCGTGCCGGGCACCCACCGTGACGAGGTACCGGAGCCACTCGATCGACAACCGCGGATTCATCCGGGCCCGCCGCTCGGCCAGCTCCTCCAGCGTGCCCGCTCGCCGCACGGCGGTGGCACAACGCCGACGGTGGTCGAGCCAGCCCGACAGCTCGTCGTGAAGCATCCGGGTGCGCTCGTGATCCGAGACGTCAGGCCAGTTGTTCTTCGACGGGAGACCGTCGAGATTGACGAGGTGGGAGACCCGGTGGGGCAGCGCGTCCGCCAGCTCCAGCATGAGCCCACCGCCCTTGGAGTGACCGAGGAACACCATCGGCTCCTCGCCCACGCTGTCGAGCACGGCGAGGGCGTCTCGCAGGTCGGCACCCCAGTTGTAGAGCACCGCGTGCTCCGAGTCACCGTGACCGCGAGCATCCCAGGCCACGACCCGCCAACCGGCCTCGACCAGCATCGGGGCGAAGACGTCGAAGGTCCCGGCGAAGTCGAATCCCCCGTGGGCGGCAAGGATCGGGGGCGCGTCCTGCGGCCCCCATTCGTAGGTGGCGATGGCGACACCGCTGGTGGTGACCCAGCGGGACCGGTCGGGCCGCCGGGCCCCGGGGAACCCTGGCAGATCTGCCGGGCGGTCGATCGGGGGGGCAGCCAGGGTCGTGCTCATGGCCCGGGAGCCTACGCAGCCTCCAGCCCTGGACCGACCTGGCCCAGAGCGCCCTACGTGGCTTTTCTCACCAATTCTCATCACGTGGGTAGGCTGCGATGGTGGGATCGACGCACGAGCCCGACCGCACCAGCAACCCGGTGGACGTCCACCGCACCGCCGCCGAACGCCTCCGCCACGACGACCAGCGCTACACCGCCGGCCGCCGGGCCATCGTGGCCGCCCTGGCCGAAGCCCCCCGGCCGCTGACCATCGCCGAGCTGCTGGCGCGGGTGCCGACGCTGGCCCAGAGTTCGACCTACCGGAACCTGGCGGTCCTCGAGCAGGCCCGGATCGTGCACCGGGTCATCGGCACCGACGAGTTCACCCGGTTCGAGCTGACCGAGGAGCTCGCCGGCCACCACCATCACCTCATCTGCTCCTCCTGCGGTGACGTGGCCGACTTCACGGTCGACCCAGCCCTGGAAGTGCTGCTGGCGGAGGCCGCCCAGCAAGTGGGGGCCGACACCGGCTTTTCGACCGCGCACCACCGCCTCGACCTGGTCGGCACCTGCGCCGACTGCCGCGACGCCCGCTGAGCGCGCGAGCGAGAACGGCTACCGTCGCAGCACAGGCACCCGGCTCCCGGGCCGGTGCGGACCAGCGGATCACAGGAGGGCACATGGCCGACATCGAAGGGGAGGTGGCACCGGGCTTCGAGGCCGTGCGCGCCGCCTTCGAGCAGAACTTCGCGGAGGGCCTCGAGATCGGCGCGGCGTTCAGCGCCTACCACCGGGGCGAGAAGGTGGTCGACCTGTGGGGTGGGACAGCCGACGCAGAGACCGGCGCCCCCTGGCGCGAGGACACCATCATCCTGGTGTTCTCCACCACCAAGGGCGCCACCGCCATGTGCGCCAACAAGCTGGCCCAGGAGGGCCGGCTCGATGTCGAGGCCCCGGTGGCGACCTACTGGCCGGAGTTCGCCAAGAACGGCAAGGACGACATCACCGTCGCCCACCTGCTCTCCCACCAGGCGGGACTGGCCTGGGTCGACGGCGACATGACCGCCGAGGAAGCCCTTTCGTGGGAACCGGTGATCGAGGCCCTCGAGAACCAGCACCCGGCCTGGGTGCCCGGGTCCCAGCACGGCTACCACGCCACCACCTACGGGTGGCTGGTCGGCGAGGTGGTACGCCGGATCGCGGGCCGCAGCGTGGGCACCTACCTCCGGGAGGAGATCGCCGAGCCCCTCGGGGCGGACTTCTGGATCGGGCTGCCGGAATCCGAGGAGCACCGGGTGGCCCGGCTGCAGTCGATGATCCCCGCCAGCATCTCGGTCGACATGCTCGCCAACCCGGGGGACGACCCAGTGGCACAGATGATCGCCACGTTCCTCGGTCCCGACACCCCGCTCGGCAAGGCCCTGTTCGCCCCCGGCGGCGCGCTCACCGACCAGGACGTGTGGAACTCGCGCGCCATGCGGGCTGCGGAGGTCCCCGCGGCCAACGGGGTCACCGACGCCCGATCGGTCGCCCGCCTCTACGCGGCGTGCCTCGGTGAGGTCGACGGCGTCCGCATCCTCACCGAGGAGCAGGTGAAGCGGGCCACCGAGCAGCGCACCACCGGCCCGAACACCGTGCTCATGGACATGGACATCCAGTTCGGGCTGGGCTTCATGCTCCGGTCGAGCATGGTCGCGCTGGGCGGCCCCCGCAGCTTCGGGCACTTCGGGGCCGGTGGCTCGATGGGCTGGGCCGACCCCGACGCCGAGCTCGCCTTCGGCTACGTGATGAACCGCATGGATCTGGGCCTGGCGGGCGACCCCCGCAGCTTCCGGCTGGTCACGGCCTGCTACGACGCCATCGCCTGATCCTCGACCCGGTGGATCGCGCTCGAAGGACGGGGCGCGGCCGCCGGTAGCCTGGTCCGGTGACTCCCACACCGGCCGCGGAAGCGGCGCGCCGGCGCACGTTCGCGATCATCTCGCACCCCGACGCGGGCAAGACCACCCTCACCGAGAAGTTCCTGCTCTACGGCGGTGCGCTCACCGCCGAAGCCGGCGCGGTCAAGGCCCGGGCCGGTCGCCGAGCCGCCACCTCGGACTGGATGGAGCTCGAGCGCCAGCGGGGCATCTCCATCACCTCCACCGTCCTGCAGTTCCCCTACCGGGACCACGTGGTCAACCTGCTCGACACCCCCGGGCACCGTGACTTCTCGGAGGACACGTACCGGGTGCTCGCCGCGGCCGACGCCGCGGTGATGGTCCTCGACGCGGCCAAGGGCATCGAGCCCCAGACCCTCAAGCTGTTCGACGTGTGCCGCCAGCGCGGCCTGCCGCTGCTCACGTTCGTCAACAAGTGGGATCGACCCGGTCGTGACCCGCTGGAGCTGCTCGACGAGATCGAGCAGCAGATCGGCCTCGTGGCCACCCCGGTCACCTGGCCGGTGGGCATCGCCGGTGACTTCCGCGGGGTGATCGACCGGCGCGACGGCCGCTACACCCGCTTCACTCGGGTCAGCCGGGGCGCGACCGAAGCACCCGAAGAGCTCGTGGAGGCGGAACGGGCTGCCGGCGAGGAGGGCGAAGCCTGGGACCGGGCCCGAGAGGAACTGGAGCTGCTCGACTCCGTGGCCGCGGACCTCGACCCGAAGACCTTCCTCGCCGCGGAGTCCACCCCGACCTTCTTCGGCTCGGCGCTGACCAACTTCGGAGTGCGCAAGCTGCTCGACGCGGTGGTGGACCTGGTCCCCGCCCCAGGCCCCAGGCTCGACGCGGACGGCACGCCGCGCCCGTTGGACGCGCCGTTCTCCGGCTTCGTGTTCAAGGTGCAGGCCAACATGGACCCGTCACATCGGGACCGCATCGCGTTCGTGCGGGTCTGCTCGGGCCGCTTCGAGCGGGGGATGGTCGTCACCCACGGCCCCACCGGCAAGCCCTTCGCCACCAAGTACGCCCACCAGGTCTTCGGCCAGGAGCGCGAGACCATCGACGAGGCGTACCCGGGGGACGTGGTGGGTCTGGTGAACGCCACCGAGGTGCGGGTCGGCGACAGCCTGTTCCTCGACGAGCCGGTGACCTTCCCGGCGATCCCGAGCTTCGCCCCCGAGCACTTCTCGGTGGCCCGGGTACGCGACACCGGCCGGTTCAAGCAGTTCCGCCGCGGCATCGCGCAGCTCGACGAGGAGGGTGTGGTGCAGGTGCTGCGCGACCCCGACCTGGGCGACCAGGAACCGGTGCTCGCCGCGGTCGGCCCCATGCAGTTCGACGTGGCCCTGCACCGCCTCGAGCACGAGTTCGGCGCGCCAGCCGAGCTGAGCCCGACCAGCTTCCGGCTGGTCCGCCGCACCGACCGCTCGAGCGCGGACTCGCTGCGAGGCATGCGCGGTGTCCGGATCCTGGAGCGGGCCGACGGTACCCTTCTGGCGCTGTTCGAGAGCCAGTACTGGGTGGAGCGCCTGGAACAGGAGCATCCTGAGCTGCTGCTCGAACGTCTCGTGGCGGAGGGAAGCGTGGGGTGAACCCATGACCGATCGGGAACGGGCCCCCCGAGGCGGCCCGGTGCGCCTGGCCGATCTCGGCCTGACCCCACCGGTGCGGCGCCCACCCGAACGGGGGCGTCCCTGGCTGGTCCCGGTGATCATCCTCGCCGCCCTGCTCGCCGCCTGGGGTGTGGTGGCGGTGGTGGACTCGGGTGGCGGCGGTGACGAGGACCTCGCCGCCCGACCGTCGGGAGACGCCACCGATGCCGGGGACGATCCGTCGCCCGTGAGCACCGAATCCACACTGGCGCCGCTGCCCCCCTTCGACGGCTGGGTCAACCCCGCGTCGTCGGGTCGCCCGTGGAGCGAGACCGTGCCCGGCATCCTGACCTTCCGGGGCAACCCGACCCGCAGCTTCTACGGCGTGGGCCCCGTGCCCACCAACCCCGTCGTGCTGTGGAGCTTCCCCGCCGAGGGCGGCATGTGTGGGGCCTCCACCGACGGGAGCGGCACGCAGACCTGGTGCGGCACCGGCTGGACCGGCCAACCCTCAGTCTGGGAGCACCGGGACGGCAGGACCTGGGTGGCGTTCGGGGCGTACGACTACGCGGTCCACTGGCTCGACTACGAGTCCGGGGCCCGGCTGCTGCCCGACTTCCGCACCGGCGACATCATCAAGGGCTCGGTGACCGTCGACCCGGACGGCTACCCGCTCCTCTACACCGGCTCGCGCGACAACTACTACCGGATCATCGCCCTGGACCGCGAGCAGCCCGTCGAACTGTGGAAGATCCACGCCAAGGCGGTCAGCCCCACCCTGTGGAACGACGACTGGGACGGTTCCGGGCTCATCATCGACGACTACCTCTTCGAGGGCGGCGAGAACAGCCAGTTCCACATCGTCAAGCTGAATCGAGGCTACGGACCTGACGGCAAGGTGACCGTCGACCCGAAGCTCGTGTTCAACACCCCGGGCTGGGACTCCCAGCTGCTCAGCGATGTGGGCGACAACCAGGTGTCGATCGAGAACTCGGTGGCCATCTCCGGCAACACCGTCTACTTCGCCAACAGCGGCGGGCTGGTCCAGGGATGGGACATCTCGGGGCTGAAGAACGGCGAGCGCCCCACCCGGGTCTTCCGCTACTGGACCGGTGACGACGTCGACGCCTCGATCGTGGTCGACGCCGAGGGGTTCCTCTACGTGGGGGCGGAGTTCGAGCGGGGCAACGCTCGGGCCCGGGAGGTGGGCCAGGTCCTCAAGCTCGATCCCCGCAAGCCCGACGACCCGCTGGTGTGGTCGGTCAAGGACCAGAAGCCGGGCAAGAGCGGGGTCTGGGGGACCCCCGCGATCTGGAAGGACATGGTCTACGTGCCCACCAACGCGGGCGAGTTGCTCGGCATCGACCGCATGACCGGCGAGGTGGTGTGGCGAAAGGACCTCGGCAGCCAGACCTGGCAGTCCCCGGTGGTGGTCGACGACGTGCTCATCGAGGGGGATTGCGAGGGCAACCTCCACGCCTACGACGTGCGCGACACCCGCCGGGACCCGCCCGAGCTGTGGTCGGTGAAGCTCGACGGCTGCATCGAGTCGACCCCCGCGGTGTGGAAGGGCCGGATCTTCGTCGGAACCCGGGGCGGGAAGTTCTACGCCATCGGCGACCCGCCGGCCGACCGCCGGAGCCCGGTCACCGAGGACGCGGCGGGCCGCTCCGGCCGCTGAGCCGGTCCGCTCACCAGGTCACCTCGTCGCAGCCGGTGTGCGACTCGGGCTCGACCTGCAGGGTGGCGTGATCGATGCCGAAGCGACCTGCGAGCACCGCCCGGGCCTGGTCGAGCACCGCGTGGCTGTCGGCCCCGTCGGTGATCATCAGGTGGGCGGACGCCACCTCCATGTCGGAGGTGAGGGTCCACAGGTGCAGGTCGTGGACGTCCACCACCGTGGGCAGCGCGGCGAGCTGGGCCCGCACCTCCTCGACGTCGATGCCCGGCGGTGCGGCCTGCACCAGCACGCGGAGGGCCTGGCCGCCGAGACGGAACGTGCGGGGGAAGATGAACAGCCCGATGGCGGCGGCGATCAGCGGGTCCGCGTAGGTCCAGCCGGTCGATCCCACGATCACGGCGGCGATGATCACCCCGACGGAGCTGAGCAGGTCGGCGAGGACCTCGAGGTACGCACCCCGCACGTTGAGGCTCTCCTTCGAGCCCGGCCGCAACCAGGCCATGGCGACCACGTTGACCACCAGTCCCACCACCGCGATCACGAGCATCTCGACGCCGAGGACCTCCTCGGGATGCCGCACCCGTTGGATCGCCTCGACGAGCACGTACACCCCGACCCCGAGGAGCAGCACCGCGTTGGCCAGCGCGGCCAGGATCTCCAGCCGGTAGAGACCGAAGGTGTGCTGGGCCCGCTGGATGGGTCGGTTGGCGACGTGGATGGCGGCGAGGGCCATGCCGAGGCCCAGCAGGTCGGTGAGCATGTGGGCGGCGTCGGAGAGCAGGGCCAGGGAGTTCGTCAGCAGGCCACCGACGGCTTCGACCACGAAGAACACGGCGATCAGCGCGAACGCCATCCACAACCGCCGCAGGTGACGCGCCCCCGCCCTCACCGCGGCCCCGTGAGCGTGAGCGTGGGCGTGCGCTTGGGCGGGCGCGTGGGCGTGCCCCGAACGCTCGGCCGGGTCGCCGCCGGACTCCATGGCCGACATCGTGGCACCACCGCCGAGCGCCGGACCACGCCCGACGAGGCCCGGTACGCTCCGGCCATCCGGACGAGGGGGGTCCTGTGAAGACCGAGCGCCGACATCGACGTGTCCTGCCCGCCGCCGCGTTGGGAGCGGCGCTGCTCGTGGCGGCCTGCACCACGAACGAGACCGCCGGCACTCGATCCACGACCCCCACGACGATCGCCGCCGTCTACCCGCCGACCCGGGACTGCGAGCTGTTCGACGCCGGCCACTGCCTGTTCCCGTTCCCGAGCAACACCTTCACCCGCCCCGACCCGGCGACACCCACCGGCCTGCGGGTGGCCTTCGCTCGCGGCTCGATGCCGGTGAACACCTCGGGGGTGGCGATCGACCCCACCGAGTGGAACCGCAACGACGGGTTCAGCCCCGGCGGGCCGATCGTGCTCTACGTGCGGGACCTCGACCTGGCCGTGACCGGCGCACCGGCCCTGACCGATCTCGCCCGCTCGCTGGCCAGCGACACACCGATCGTCATCGTCGACGCCGAGACCGGCGACCGCCACCCGTTCTGGGCGGAGCTCGACGCCAATGCGCCGCCCGGACAGGGTGCGCTGCTGATCCGCCCGGCGGTGAACTTCCAGGAGGGTCACCGCTACGTGGTGGCCCTCCGCAACCTGAGACGAGCCGACGGCTCCACCATCGACCCGTCACCGGCGTTCGCCGCGCTGCGCGACGGCACCGCCAGCACGGACCCGGCGGTCGAGGATCGCCGGCCGGCCATGGACGCGGTGCTCGCCACCCTGGAGGCCGCGGGCGTCGGCCGTGACGACCTGTACCTGGCCTGGGACTTCACGGTCGCCTCCACCCAGAACCTGACCGGCCGGGTGCTGGCCATGCGCGACGCGGCGGTGCCGCCGGGTGACACGACCTCACCACCGTTCACGGTCACCGCGGTGACACCGGGTGAGTCCGGATCGGGAGTGCTGCGGGTGGTCGAGGGATCGGTGCAGGTGCCCAACTTCCTCACCGACGGCGGTGCGCCGGGGTCGGTGCTCAACAACGGCGACAACCCCGATGGGGTGCCCACCGTCGACGGGACCCTCGACGCACCGTTCGTGTGCGTGATCCCCACCACCGCCGAGCAGGCCGAGCCGATCGACGTGCTCTACGGGCACGGGCTGCTCGGCAGCCGCTTCGAAGGGCGCGGCGTCGGGGAAGCCGTCGGCGACGAGCTGAACGCGGTGGTCTGTGCCACCGACTGGATCGGCATGGCCGCCCAGGACGTCGGACCGATCGCCGGGATGCTGTCCGACCTGAGCGGTTTCCGCATGATCCCGGACCGCCTGCAGCAGGCGATGGTCAACGTCCTGGCGCTCGGTCGGGCCATGCAGAGCCCGGGCGGTCTGCGTACCGACCCCGCGTTCCAGCGGGCGGACGGCTCGCCG
The DNA here is from genome assembly GCF_036846205.1 of Rhabdothermincola sp. NCBI lineage: Bacteria > Bacillati > Actinomycetota > Acidimicrobiia > Acidimicrobiales > Iamiaceae > Rhabdothermincola > Rhabdothermincola sp. Next base: position 46,707 of record NZ_DAIUCK010000003.1, read on the forward strand.
CTGCTCGGACGGGATCTGGCCTACGTGGGCAACAGCCAGGGAGGGATCATCGGCGGTGCCCTGAGCGCGGTGGCCTCGGACTGGGACACCGTCTTCCTCGGGGTGCCGGGCATGAACTACTCGACGCTCCTGCAGCGCAGCATCGACTTCGACGACTTCGCACCCTTGTTCAACGCCCCCTATCCCGACCCGCTCGTGCAGCAGTTGAACTTCGCGCTGGTGCAGATGCTGTGGGACCGGGGCGAGAACGACGGGTACGCCGCGCACCTGACCGCTGATCCCCTGCCCGGTTCCCCGGCGAAGAAGGTGCTGGTGTTCGCGGCGTTCGGCGACCATCAGGTGACGAACTGGGCCACCGACGTGATGGCACGCACCATGGGGCTACGACTCCGGGCTCCGGGGCTCGCGGACGGGCGGTCGCCGGCGGACCCACCGTTCTGGGGCATCGAGACGATCGACTCGTTCCCCTATGCGGGCTCGGCGTACGTGATGTGGGACTTCGGCACCCCAGCCCCGCCGGTGGCGAACATGCCGAACCGGGCGGGCAAGGACCCCCACGGCCAGGGGCGGGACGATCCGGCGGTGCTGCGCATGGTCTCGCACTTCCTCACCACCGGTGAGCTGATCGACGTCTGCGAGACCGGCCGACCCTGCCGCAGCGCTCCCTGATCGCCAGTCGTCCCGCAGCCGTCCTCCTCCGAGCATCGTGGCTCGGCGGCTCCGGGCGCGGCCGGGCCCGGTGGCCGAACGACCACCGGGCCCGGGACCGGGGCTGACGGGGGAATCAGCCGGCGCTGGTGGGGGCTCGACTCGAGCCGGCGGACACCGAGGCGTCGGGGGAGGAGTAGCTGTCCCCCGCACCGGCGAACTCGGGATAGGCGACCACGCCCATCTCGGGAAGGTCCAGGCCGGCGATCTCGTCGGCCTCGTCCGAGCGGATGCCGCCGCTGGTGAGTGCGTTCTGGATCTTGAAGAACGCGTAGGCGACTCCGAAGATGACGGTGCAGATGACGAGCGCCCCGAGGGCCTGAGAGGCCAGCTGGCCCCATCCGTCACTGCCGTAGAGGATGCCGGTCACCCCCTTGGGTGTGCCCTCGGCGTCGGTGAAGGTGGTGGTCAGGTTCCAGCCGGCGCCGTACTTGCCGTTGGCGAAGATGCCGACCGCGAGCACCCCGAGCAGGCCGTTGACCCCGTGCACCGCGATCGCGCCCACCGGGTCGTCGATCTTGAGCCGACGCTCGATGAAGAACACGGCCTCGATCACGACCACCCCGGCGATGGCGCCGATCACCGCCGCCGCCCAGGGGTCGACGAAGGCGCAGGGGGCGGTGATGGCGACCAGACCGGCGAGCATGCCGTTGGCCATCATCGCCGGGTCCGGCTTGCCGGTCCGTCGGGTGATCCAGAACATCGAGATCACCCCGCCGAACGCCGCGGCGATGGCCGTGTTGGCGGCCACGATCCCGATCTGGGGATCGCTGGACGCGAACGTCGACGCAGCGTTGAAGCCGAACCAGCCGAACAGCAGGATGAACGTGCCCAGCATGGCCATCGGGATGTTGTGTCCCGGGATGCCTCGGGGCTTGCCGTCCTTGGTGAACTTGCCGATGCGAGGGCCGAGCACCATCGCCCCGGCGAGTGCGGCGACGCCACCGACGGCGTGCACGACGCCCGAGCCGGCGAAGTCGACGTAGCCGTTGCCCCAGTGCAGTGAGTTCCCGAGCTGGGAGAGGAAGCCGCCGCCCCAGGTCCAGGCACCGAACAGCGGGTAGTAGATGGCGCCACAGAACAGGCCCCACCACACGAAGCTCTTCCACTTCCAGCGCTCGGCCATGGAGCCGGTGGGGATGGTGGCGGTGGTGTCCATGAAGGCCACCATGTAGAGGAAGAAGGCCATGGCGGCGCCGGAGAAGGCGAGGTTGTCACCGTCGAAGAACGAGCCGGCGAACCCGCCCTTCCAGAGGAACACCCACTGCCCCGAACCGATGAGGTTGGCGGCACTGCCTCCGATGGCGTGGTCCAGGCCGTAGTCGAAGCCGGGGAGGACGTAGCTGTAGCCCCCGTACATCAACCCGAACCCGACGAGGAAGAACCCCACGAATCCGAGACCGAAGATCGCGAAGTTGGTGGCCACCACGTGCGCCGCGTGCTTGGCCCGGCAGAAGCCGGTCTCGACCATGGCGAAGCCGGCCTGCATGAAGATCACCAGCGCGGCGCCGATGACGATCCAGGTGAGGTTGGTCGTCTGCGTGAGCGTGACGACGTGCTCGCTGACCGTCTCCACGGTGACCGGCCCCTCGTCCTGGGCCATGGCCGTGCCGACGAAGAGCACCGAGAGGATCACGCCCGCTGCGACCGCGGCCGCCAGTCGCCTGGGAGCGAACGCGGCTCGCACGAACGACCTCTGACGAGTCGGTCGGCAAGGGTCCCGCTGAGAACCAGGATCTACTCGCACAGCACTTCCTTCCTTTCGTGTCGCTCGCGATACGGGTCGGATGGCTGGCCCCCGCCCGGCCCGCTCGACAGGAACCGAGTGCGGGAACAACCATCACCCGTCGCGCGCCCCGGCGCGCTAGAGGGAACCTACGGAAGCGGTGTTTCCCGGGTGTCTTGAGCCGATGACACCCACATGTCCGTCGCCTTTCCCGTACCTGACAGGCAAGCTCGGGTCAGGGCTCCGCGGGCGCCGAACGGCTCCTCCAGGAGCAGCGCCCGAACGTCCTCGACGAAGGCCCGAGCAACCGCACGCCGGCTGCATCCCACCGGGACACGGGGGCCGAGCGGGTCAGCGCTCGTGAGGGGGTGCCACCACCACTACGATTGAGCCCTCCTCGGGGCTGTAGCTCAGCTGGCTAGAGCACCTGCTTTGCAAGCAGGGGGTCGTGGGTTCGAGTCCCATCAGCTCCACTCGAGAGCAGGTGCTCCAGCACGGCGTGCGCTACCGGGCGATCAGGAGAAACTCGGCCGCCGACGTCCTGCTGCCGCTCGGCAGGCGCCGTCACGTCAGCAGGGTAAGCCCTGGTGCGTCCCGGTAGATGCCGTCGTTGGAGGCGAGCGGCAACTCGAGGAGCCGCGCGGTAGCAGCGATCCAGCGATCACTGTCATGGATCTTGTCGCCGAGGGCGTGGCCAGCAGACACGCATTCCGCCTTCAGCGCAGCCCACGCCCGGCACATTTCGTCGTCGACGGGGACGACGGCGACGCGCCCGATCCTCGCTTCCATCTCCGACAGCCGACGCTCTCCCCACTTACGCATCAACGCACCGGCACGGACTTCCGCAACCGTCTGGGCGGCGAGCACGAGCGGGCGACCCTGGAGAGTCGCCTGAAATCGGAGGTAGTCCTCCGTGGCCGTTGTCAGCACGACGCGGCTGAACACGTCTGTGTCGACGACGACAGGACCGCCCGGACTCACGAGCGGATGGCGGCCAGAAAAGCGTCGATCTCATCGGCGTCGACGCCTTGGATCCCGCCTTCAGATGCGTCGAACGGCTGAGCACTTGCGATGAGATCGTCGACGTCCAGCGGCGCGGTGAAGCGCCCCGGTTCTACGACCGGCCGCGACGAGGCCACGACCGCGTTTCCGACTCGCAACAGCCGACCGTTCGGGTCGTACTCAGCCTCACCGCGCACCTCGACACGACGACCAACCAGACCGGCGACCGCGCTCGGCTCACCGGCCACAACCACCTCGATGGACGTCCCCAAGTCATCCTCGATCCGAAACCGCCCGCTATGGGTATCGACCCGGTACAGCTCACCGGTCACGACCGCGGGCACAATCTCGGGTCGGTAGGAGTGCAATGCGGACTCCACGATCGACGCTGCCGCCGTCGGGTGGAGGTGGGCACGTCGCCTCTCGTGACCGGGGACGATGGTCACGACCTCAAGCTCGGTGTCTTCGAGCGCGGCCGCTCGAAGCAGGCCGCTGAGGCTTTCGAGTGCCGGACGACTCGTCTCAGGAACAAGGCCCTGGACGAGTCGATCGAACGCGTCGCCCATCAAGTCGAACACCCGGTCGGAGAGGTCGGCGAAGTCGTCACCAAGCGGCAGTCGGTCGTCTCGCGGGGGACCGGCCAGTTCGAGAACGGTGCTTCCCTTCGTCACCCCGGTGAGCGTGAGCCGAGCACTGGCCTCGACGTCTCGCCGGGTCCTGCCCGGACCGCCAGCGCCCACAATCGCCCGAGCAGTTCGAAGAGCAAGCTCCTGCGCGTGGCGCGCTAGCTCGGCGAGCTGGGCGAGTGGGATCTCGCCGTCCGGCACTGGGAGGCCCATGAGGCGAAGCTCAAGGATCGATCGTTGCTGCGTCACAGTCACCTCCCTCGTGTCGGACAGTAGAGCGTAGCTGTGACGAGCTTTCTGGGAGGAGGCTCCCGGCGCCTCGGTGACCCAAAGCCACGATCCGCCCCGCTCGGCGCGATGAGCCAGCGACCCGCGATCGCCGTCGGCCGACCACCCAGCGAGGGTCGCGGCTCGCTCGGCAACATCGACACCGAGGGCATGCGGATTGCGCGCCTTGGCTGGCCCTCTCGGTGTCGCCCACCAGGCGGCCAGCCAGATGATCAACGAGCTCGAGATCGCGCTCGTAGATCGGTTTCGTGGCATCGGCGCCGATCCACCCCGATCACACCAACTCGAGATCGACGCAGCGGGGGTGCGCACCTTCGCCGCTCACATCGACGCCTCGATGTCGGCGACGGTGATCATCAGATCCAACGGGTTCGTCGGAGAACGCGAGAGACCGAACCGCTCGTAGAACGCTGCCGCCCCCGGGTGCAACGCCATGACCACCAGCATCCTCACGCCGATCGTTTCGCTCGCGGCGACGGTCAGCTCCATCGCGTGGCAGAGAAGCCCTGCAGCAAGACCCTGGCCTCGAGCTTCTCGATCGACGGCGAGGCGGCCGAGCAGGATCGCAGGGATCTGCCGTGGCGCTTCACCTCGAGCACGACCAGTCGCATCAGAGCGGAGCACAGCGAAGGCCGACACCGAGTGGTAGCCAACGACCCGGACACCATCAGTCGTGACGTAGGTGCGGGAGAATCCGGCGAGCTGGTTGCGCAACCCTCGTCGCACCAGCCACTCGTCGAGCTCCGGCTCACCGGAATCGAAGTCGTCGAGCCGATGAGCGGCGCTCAGCGGCTCGATCGGCGTGAAGCCGCCGCTCACTTCGTGAACGGCGACGGGCGTTCGAAGAGCTCGGCGGTCTTGGCCTTGCGCCGACCCTTCCGGGACACACGGCGCTCCAAGGCGTCCCACGTCTTCGCATCGAGCACAACGTGGTCGCGGTCGGCCAGCGTCTCGGCAGCGGATGCTCGGGCAGCCTGCACGACGAACTCCGTGATCGACAGGTGCGACGCTTCGGCCGCCGCCCTGATGAGCCCGTCATCGGTCGGTGAGAGCCGCAGGTGCAGCCGCGCGTCCCGTGTCTCTGCCTTCGCGGCCATGGCACCAGTGTACGCACACTCGCCGTACACCGCCGTCCGCTCGCCGGAATGTGATCGCCCAGACCGAACCCGGCTGGGAGAGACTCACGCGGTGAGCAGCACGGACGACCGCCAGCCTTCGGGTCGCGATCTGATCCCGGTCGCAGGGCTGACGGTGTACCACCCTGGGCCTGATGAAGGCTCGGGTCATCGGTTTCCTACTCGTCGACCTTGCACAGACGGTCGTCGGCCTGGTCGCAGGAGGTTGGACGAACCGGACCGGCCGGTGTCCGATGAGGACGCGTCCAGCCGGCCCACGTCGGAGCCGAGTCACGGTGCCTCGACCGCCAACCAGCTCAGGACGTCATCGATGATCGCGTCGGTGCCAGGCTCGTCGATGATCCAGTGCCCGTGGTTCGGGTAGAGGCGTGGCTCGACCCCGTAGTGCTGCGCCGTCTGGCGCACTTGTTCCGGGGCGATGATGCGGTCCTCCTCGCCACCGGCGACGAACACCGGAACCTGGATCGCTCCCGGGTCGATGGCGATGGCGCCCGTCAGCAGCGCTTGGTACACGAAACCGGACTCCGGGGTGAGCCGGGCGTGGATCGCCGGGCGGTCGGACTCCGGAACGCGATTCAGGGCGAGCACCGAACACGCTTCGTCGGGGACCACGAACGGCGCTCCGCTCATGATCGTCGGCATGAGCGGAGCGAAGTACGGCAGGGCGATCTCCTGGGCCGTCAACGCCTCCGGCGGTGCCGATGCCAGCAGGACGATCGCACCCGCCCGGCCGAGCTCGGCCAGCCGCTGCGCCACCAAGCCGCCGAGGCTGTGGCCGATCAGGATCGGTGGGTGGTCGAGCGAGCCACTCTGCCCGAGCGCGTGGAGCACGGCGACCGTGTCGTCCACGTAGTCGTCGAAGGTCAAGCCCTCCGCCTGCTCGGGTCCGACCCCGGCACGGCCCCGCCGGGCAGGAGCCCAGGTCTCGTGGCCGGCAGCGGCCCAGACGTTCGACCCAGCGGCTGAGCGAGAGGTGATCGGCGAACGCGCCGTGGAGGAGCACCACGGTCCGAAGGCGGGTTGCGGACGGCACTCGGATTGCCCGCCTGGCCGGCCGCCTCGGCGTCACCCGCCAGGCGGCCAGCCAGATGGTCACCGAGCTCAAGAGACGTGGGTGGGTCGAGCGCTCACCAGACCCCGCCGACGGCCGAGCCGTGTTGGTGCGGCACACCGCGAAGGGTCGCACGATGTTGCTCGATGCCCTCGAACAGATGGACGACATCGAGCGCGGCTACGCCGCCACCATCGGCTCGAAGAAGATGCGTCTGGTGAAGGAGTCGCTGATCGCCATCGCCGAGGCCGCGGATCCCGACAGCGCGTTGGGCCGCTGACCGTCAGACACCACCGGCCCGGTCCGTCCACACGCCGGGGAGCGCTGCGTGCGGCGACGCCTCATGTCCGTCCCTCGGCGGCGACCCATCCACACCACGGCCGGCCCCGTCACAACCACGGAACGGCACTCCCCTCCCCCCTACACTCACCACGCGATGCGGGCTGAGGGCGAGCGGGTGCTGGCGGCGTGGCCGTTCGTCGGCCGGCAGGACGAGCTCGAACGCCTCCGCCGCGCCATCCGTGCCGGCACCGGCGCCACCATCCGGGGCGCCCCCGGGGTGGGCAAGACCCGCCTCCTCGACGAGGCGCTCGGCAGCACCCGCGGGCCCGTCCACCGGGTGGCCGGCATCGCGGGGCTGCGCGACACCCCCCTCGGTGCGCTCGCTCCCCTGATCGGCCCCGCAGTGGGTGAGGCCGCGTCGTCGACCCTCGAGGAGCTCCTGCGAGCCAGCCACGGCTCACCCCCGATCCTGGCGGTGGACGACGCCCACCTCCTCGACCCGGTCTCGGCCGGTCTCGTGCAGCTCGCCGCGATCAGCGGATGGGCGACCGTGCTGCTCACCGTCCGGCGCGACGAGCCCGCCCCGGCGTCGCTGGAGCGCCTCTGGGCCACCGGGCCGGTCGAGCTGATCGATCTCGGGGAGCTCGCCGACGACGACCTGATCTCGCTCATGAACGCCGCGCTCGGTGGGATGGTCGAGCGCGGGACCGCGGAGGTCCTGCTGCGATCCGCCGCGGGCAACGTCCTCTACCTGCGGGAGCTGCTGGCGGGATCGATCGCCGGCGGTGCCATCGCCCACGACCACGGGGTGTGGCACCTTCGTGGCCACCTGATCGAGACCCCGACCCTCCAGGACCTCATCACCGCCCGGCTGGGCAGCCTCGACCACAGCGCCAGGGAAGCCGTGGAGCTGCTGGCGGTGTCCGGCAGCCTCCCCTCGGACCTGGCCACCGACCTGATCGACCCCGAGGTCATGGCCCGCCTGGAGCGGGACGCGCTGGTGAGCTCGCGGATCACCGCCGGTTTGGTGACGGTCGATCTGGCCCACCCGCTCTACGGCGAGGTGGTGCGCAACGGTCTGTCCGCTCTGGCTCGCCTGCGCGTCAGCCGCCGGCTCGTACGTAGCGCGGTGCACGCCCCTTCGATGCCCCCTGGCTTCGACCTGCGCATCGCCCGCTGGACCGTCGATGCCGGCCCCGACGCCGTCGAGCTCACCACCGCGGACCTCGAGCGGCTCGCCCGGCGGGCGGTCGAGGTCGGCGACACCCATCTGGCCGCGGTCCTGGCCGAAGCGGCTTTCGACCGCGGGGCATCCCCCTCGGTGGCCGCCTTCGCGAGCTGGTGCTGGGGGGAGGACGGCGACCACCACCGCTGCGAAGTCCTGCTCGCCCGGGCCCACGAGCGCGCCAGCCGCGACGACACCGAGCCCTTCGAGCTGGCATCGGTGATCGTGGAATGGGCCAGCCTGCGCTGGTGGGTGCCCCAGGACCTGGCATCAGCGCTCGAACTGCTGGATCGAGCCCGAGCATGCGTCGGCGACGGCGCGGCCCTCGCCGACGCCCAGCACGCCATGTTCGAGACCCTCGACGGCCGCAGCACCCAGGCGATCACCCGAGCCCGCCCGCTCGTGGAGCATCCGAACCACGCGGTCGCCGCGGTGGCCGCCGGAGCCATGGGTCCCTCCCTCTCGGCGATCGACCAGCCCGCGCAGGCCCGGCAGATCGCCGCCGCGGGCTTCGAGCGCTGCCAGGCCGCAGAGCTGAACCTCCCGGGGATCGCCGGCGTCCACGTGGTCAGCATGGTGTTCGCCGAGCTGGTCGACGGCGACATGGCGGCGGCCACGGCGTTCTCGGAGCTGCTCACCTACGGGGCCGTCCGCCAGCCTGCCCGGCAGGCCCGGGCGTGGGCCACGTTGATGTCGTCCATGATCGGCCTGCTCGCCGGCCGCCTCACGGCATCCCTCGAGGCCGCCAGGCAGTCCGATGTGCTGTGGCGGGACACCAACATCCCGGCCATGGCCCGCTGGGCGGGCATCCAGGCCGCGCTCGCGGCCCTGGAACGAGGCGATGTCACCTCCGCCCGCGCCCAGCTGGACCGCCATCGCCGGATCCGCCCCGACGGGTTCCGTCTCCTCGAGCCCCGCTGGCACCAGTCAGCCGCGCTGCTGGCCTGGCGGGAAGGCGACCTCGACCGAGCGCTCGCCGCGGTGGACACCGGAGCGGAGGTCGCCCGACGAGGCGGCGCAACCCACGCCGAGCTGGAGTGCCTGCACCTCCTGGCCCGGTGGGGTCTGCGGTCCGAGTCCGCGGCCGCGTCGGCCCACGTCGGGTCGCTGGCGTTGGGATCGAGGCTGTCCCGGGTGCGGGCCGACCATCTGGCTGCGGTCGCCTGCGGTGACGCAGAGGCCTTGGCGGACGTCGCGACCCGCTTCGGCGAGCTCGGCCTCCCGATCCTCGCCGCCGAGGCGTGGACGCAGGCGTCCGAGTCGTTCCGGGCCGCCGGACGGTCCCGGCAGCACCTCAACGCCGCCGCCCGGGCCACCGAGCTGCTCGACACCCTCGATCCGCTGGACCGGCCACCAGCCATCCCGCGCCGGCCAGCCGGGTCCCCGCTGCGCATCTCCCCCCGAGAACGCGAAGTGGCCCGCCTCGCCGCAGACGGGCACACCAACCGGGAGATCGCCGAGCGGCTCTACCTCTCCGAGCGGACGGTCGAGAACCACCTCTACCGGGTGTTCGCCAAGCTCGGGATCCGCTCCCGCCGGGAGCTGAGTGGAGCGCTCGACACCCGCTGGCCCCGGAATTGAGTACCTGCCACTCATGACCGGACCGCGTCCGGCGTGATCCGCTCGGGCCGTGGTCGATGTGGTGTCGATCTGGAGCCGCGCCCGGCGTGACCGTGCGTACCGGGAGCTCCTCCTCCGTGATCCGGGCACCGCGCTCGCCGGACTCGACCTGAGCGACGACGAGCTCGCGATGCTCGACATCGCGGTTCGGGCTCTCGACCCCGCGCCCGTCCCGAACGTGTTCGCACCGCCGGAAACGGCCACCGAGCCGATCGGCGAGCCGGGGGACTCCGCGGAGGCACACCCGGCCACACCCCTCCACCCGGAACGAAAGGACCGACCGTGAAGACCCGCACCATCGCCCTGCTGGTCGCCGGCTCAATCGGGCTGGCCGCCTGCTCGGGCTCGAGCAGCTCCTCGTCATCGACCTCCACGACCTCATCCTCGAACGCCAACGAATCCGCGGCATCGCCGTCCGGCGGCTCATCGGGAACGTCGGAGTCCTCCGCCAGCTCGTCGCGCGACCTGTGCGCCGAGGTCACCGCGGCGGAGGTGGCGAACCTGCTCGGCGAGCAGATCGTCGAAGCGAAGCCCATCTCCACCAGCGGCCGAGCCGAGACCGGGTTCAACGGCCCGAGCTGCGCCTACACCACCGCCAACGGGCTGGGTGGGGCCCAGGCCCAGACCATCTCCGCCCAGAAGTACACGGCGATGACCCGCGACTCCATCACCCCGGTCGAAGCGCTGGCCGGGCTCGGTGACAGCGCCTTCGTCGCCAAGGACGCCACCGGCCAGTCGGTCATCCGGGTCTTCACGGCGAAGGGCGACGACCACTGGTTCATCGAGATCTACCGAGGCACCACGCCGGACAAGGCAACCCAGCTCGCCGAGATGATCCTCGGCTGAACGCGACCGGCCTGCCCGGCTGGTCGAGGGGTGCGTCGGGGAATCCCCGTCCACCCGCATCCCACTCGACCAGCCGGGCGCCTTCACCTGCGCGAAGCTGCTCGACATGACCTTCGACCTGCTGCTGCGCAACGGCACCGTCGTCGACGGCACGGGCGCGCCGGCCCGGGTCGCGGACGTGGCCATCGCCGGCGACCGCGTCGCCGCCATCAGCGAGCACGTCGACGGCTCAGCGACCCGGGTGATCGACTGCGAGGGCCGGCTGGTCACCCCGGGCTTCGTCGACGGTCACACCCATCTCGACGCCCAGTTCGGCTGGGACCGCGACGCCACCTCGAGCTGCTGGCACGGGGTCACCACCGTGGTGATCGGCAACTGCGGCGTCACCTTCGCCCCGGTGCGGGCCGGCTGGGGTCCGTGGCTGGCGGAGCTCATGGAAGCCGTCGAGGACATCCCCGCCTCCGCCATCAACACCGGACTCCCCTTCACCTGGGAGGGCTACGGCGGATACCTCGACTGGTTGGGATCCGCGCCCCTCGGGGTCAACGTTGGTGGCCTGGTGGGCCACTGCGCGCTGCGCTCCTACGCCATGGGGGACGACGCCCTCGACGACCGCCCACCCACCGACGACGAGCTGGCGGTCATGGTGCGAGCGGTCGACGAGGCGATGACCGCCGGCGCGCTCGGGTTCTCCACCTCCCGCACGTTGCGCCACACCGTGCCCGATGGTCGCCACGTGCCCGGCACCTGGGCCGAGAGCCGGGAGCTCCTCGCGATCGCCGACGTCGTGGGCCGCCACCGGGGCATCATCGGCTGCGCGCCCCGCTTCGACGGCGAGGGCCCGGCCGAACCCCGGGTCGAGAGCGAGCTGGCCTGGATGCGCGACGCCAGCCTGCGCTCCGGCGCCCGCATCACCTTCAACCTCACCAACACCCGGGCGCAGGGCGACCACTGGCGCCTCGCCATCACCCTCGCCGAGCAGGCGAACGCCGCCGGCGCCCGGATCCGGCCGCAGACCACGGCCCGGGGCATCGGGGTGCTGTTCGGTCTGGCCCATCGCACCCCGTTCGACCACAACCCCGGCTGGGAGCGGCTGGCCGGTGCCACGATCGAGGAGAAGCTGGCCGCGTTCCGCGACCCGGACAGCCGGGCCGCACTCATCGCCGGTGCGGCGGAGCGACCCAGCGCGGATGCCCTGCGGGAGTTCTTCGTGGTGAACGCCCCCGATGGCAGTGCCCGCTACGACGCCGACCCGGCCCGCAGCCTCACCGCCGAGGCGGAGCGTCGGGGCCTGAGCCCGGCCGAGGCCTACCTGGACCTGTGCCTGGAGACCAACGGTGCACTGGTGCTGGCCTGGCCCATCCTCAACCAGGACCTCGCCCCGGTGCGCGAGATGCTCGAGTGCCCGACCGTGGCCATGGGTCTCGCCGACTCCGGAGCCCACGTGGGCCAGATCCTCGACGCGTCACAACCGACCTGGTGGCTGTCGTACTGGTGCCGCGAGCTCGGCGCGTTCCCGATCGAGGAGGCGGTGCGGCGCATCACCTCCGACACCGCGGCGCTGTTCGGGCTCGGCGACCGGGGGGTGCTGCGGCCGGGCGCGCCCGCCGACGTGAACGTCATCGACTTCGATGCGCTCCGCCTGCCGCCACCCACCTTCGTCCACGATCTGCCCCACGGGGCGGGGCGCTGGGTGCAGCGCAGCGAGGGCTACGAGCTCACCATCGTGAACGGGGTGGTCACCCTCGAGGGCGGTGAGCACACCGGGGCCCGCCCGGGCCGGGTGCTGCGGCCGTCAGCCACACCCGGCGGGTGAGCTGTTCGCGATGCGGTGCTCGTAGGCGGCCGCGAGCTCTCGCAGCCACGCGGAGCCGTCGCCGGTGTGGGCCGAGCCGTGCATGAGCGCCAGGGTCGACGGCTCCAGCGCCGCCAGCCTCCCGATCACCTCAGGGGTGGAAGGTGCCAGGCACGAGTAGCCGAACAGGTCCTCGGCGCTGCCGGCCGCGGCGAGCGGTGAGTCCCAGCTGAGGGGTGCCGCCTCGCCCGTGGCGGTGAAAAGGTCGCCGCAGAGCAAGGTGGAGGTCGTCTCCTCGAAGAAGATCCCGGCGTCCCACCCGTGGGGAACGTGGGGCGTGGCGAGATAGCGCAGCGACTTCCCGCCCAGGTCCAGCACCTCCCCGTCCGCGAGGGGGCGGGGCGGGCGATCAGCCAGGTCGTTGACCGACACCGCGCAGCCAAGAGCGCCGAACGCCACCTCGGCTCGCGGCGCGGCCGCCAGCCACTGGTTCAAGGCACCGCACTCGTCGGCCTCGACATGGCCGAAGCTGATCCACCGGAGCCGCTCGATCGGTACCACCCGGCCGAGGGCCTGCGAGGTGTTCGGGAAGAGGGCTCGCATCCCGCAGTGGAACAGCAGCGGTTCCTCGGCGTTCACGAGGATCTGGTTGAAGGTCATGCCCGCATCGGGCACGTAGGTCGACATGCGGTAGATGTCGGGGGCGATCTCGTCGATGACGGTTTCCATGTGTGGACCTCCGGTGTGGGTCGTCGGGACGATGGGCCTCGGCTCAGAACGGGACGATGGTGGCCAGCAGGCCCGCTCCGGGTGCGCGGCCGGCGAGGGTTCGGCAGAACTCGATCGCGTCGAGCGCGATGGCTGGATCGTCGGGTCGACCAGGCGCCTCGCCGGCGACGAACCGCCCGCCAGCCGGCCCGGTGAGCGACAGGGCGACCGCCTTCCCGTGCCGTCGCGCCCATTCGGCCACCACGTCGGCGACGATCCGCCCGTCGTGGTCGGCGCTGAGCTGGAGCGTCCGCCCCGTGGCCCGAGCGGCGTCGACCCGATGCATCCAGAGGTCACGCAGGTAGATGACGTCCACCAGGTAGCCGAGGGTCCAGGTCTCCTCCACCGGCCCGTCCACCTTCAGCCTGAACCGGCGAATCGCGCTGGGCAGCCCGGTGCGCTTCCGTATGGTGACCGGGGCGGTCTCCGCCAGCCGGCGGACGAGCTGGCCGGGTGACAGGTCCGAACGCTCCCGTACCTGCACGGCCGAGAGGGCGGCTTCCAGCGGGCCACCGTACGCCTTGCGATGGGCCCGGGCGGCACGCATCTGGTGGAGGTTCTCCCGGATCGAGGCGCTCGCCTCGCACGCGCCCAACACGTGGAGGTACATGCGCCGCACGTCCCAGTCCGGGCAGTCGGTCGGTGCGCTCCAGTCGTGGGGGTCGAGCGAGTGCAGCAACGCCAGCGTGCGCTCGAGCTCCGCCGCGGTCAGCGCCATGGCCTCCGGATGGGAGATCGGCGGGATCGACCCGGTCGGCGTGGGAAGGAGGTCGGCGCTCACCGGGAGCTCCTCCGCTGCCGGCGGCCTTCGGGCGCGAGCAGGTGGGGCGCGAGCTCGGTGACCAGCATGTGCACCGCCCGCCCGATGAGCCGCTCCCATCGATCACCACCGGGATCGTTCGAGATCTGCTGGCTCACCAGGCCGGTCGCCACCGCCGTGAACAGATCGCTCGCCGCGGGATCGCTGATCCCGAGGGCGCGGAGCCGGTGGTGGAGCTGCTCGAGCACCTCCACGGCGAGGGCGTAGCTCTCGGCCGAGGGCTCGAAACCCGGGATGGTGCGCTGGAACAGGAGCTGGTAGCGGACGGGGTCGGCGGTGCAGAACCGGAAGAACCGCTGGAGGTGAGCAGTGATCGAGCCGATCGGATCAGCCGCGTCATCGTCCGCGTTCGGCCCCGCGGCCATCCACGCCAACTGCTCCTCCACCCCCTGGCGGAACATCGCGTCGTAGATGGCGTCCTTCGAGTCGAAGTACGAGTAGAGCGACTGGGCTCGCATCCCGACGCGCGCACCCAGCTCCCGCAGCGACAGTCCGGCGAGGCCCTTCTCACGGACCAGCACCCACGCGGCGGACACGATCTCGGCTCTGGTGGCCTCCCTGCGGACGGCCCGCCGGTCACCCGGCCGCGGGCTCACCACCCGATTGGAGCCAACATCCCTCGTTACTCTGACATCGTTCGTATTTCCTGACACTGTTCGCCATACTCGCGTCGACGTCCCCCGACGTCAACCAGCGAGAGCGGACCCACCCGATCAGCCGACCCGACCCGCGGCGTGCCGGCGATAGACGCCGAGCCCCGCCAGCGCGCCCAGCCACAGCAGCTGCGCCTGAGTCGGCGCGACCAGGGCGACGGGCACGGAGAGCACGAACACCGCCGGGGGGATGAGGGCCAGCAGGCGGCGTTCCCGCAACTCGCGGGTGGGGATCTCCACCGAGACCAGTCGGTGACCCGTCGTCACGTACCACAACAGCGCGGCCAGGCTGGCGCTGGCCGCCCCGGCCGCCAGGGCGAAGGTGATGGTGGCCGCGGGATACGAGTCGTAGGAAGACAGCACGAGCGTGGCGAACGGCATCACCGCCACGAACATGAGATGCACCAGGTTGCCAGCCCGCAGCAACCCGTCCTCCCGCTCGACGATCAGGAACTGCCGGTGGTGGAAGTGCCAGAGCAGCCCGACCACCGCGAAGCCGGTGAAGTAGCCGATCAGGTCGGGATGGAGCATCTCGGCCAGGAACCGGTTGAGATCGTCGTTGCTCTCGATCGCTCCCTGTGGGGGTTGCAGGTGCAGGACCAGCACCGTGATGGCGAAGGCGTAGAGGTTGTCACTGAACCCGAGCAACCGCTCCAGGCGCCCGCTCTCCAGGTAGGCGGCCGCGAACGGGATCACCCGACCGGCGTGCCGGGCCTCCAGCTCGATCTGCTCGGCGCGGCGCAAGGGCTCCTCTTCCTCGCCCGCCCGGGTGAGCCCCGGCGTCTCGGGCTCCACCCGCACCACCCCGAACCGGCGCCGAACCATGAACCAGCCGATGCCGAGCACCACCCACCCCACGGCCGCGCCGGGCATCCCGAAGACCGAACCGATGGTGGCGACGGCGAACCCCAGCGGCAGCACCGCCGCCTGCCAGCGGTAGGTGCGAACCCATCGCTCGTCGAGGTCCGCCGGGATCAACCGGTGGCGATGGGTGGTGTACCGCACCAGCAACGAGCCGAACAGACCCAGCACGAGCGCGGTGAGGTTGAACGCGACGTACGCGCTGGGCAGCTGGTGGTACCGACCGAGCAGCTGCATGGGGAACGGGACCAGCACGACCAGCGACAGCAACGCCAGGTTGATCCACAAGGCTCGTCCGTCCACCCGGACGATCACCTCGAAGAGCCGGTGATGGAGCATCCACGTACTGCCGATCACCACGAAGGCCCCGAGATAGCTCAGGTAGCGAGGCCACTCGTGAACCAGGAAGCCTCGAAGCTCGTCGTTGGTGATCCCCCGTTCGGGCACCACGAACGACAGCACCACGAGGGTAATGGCGACCGCGAACACGCAGTCCGAGAACCCGCGGACCCGGCTCACGTCGTAGTCGGGCCGGTACGACAGGTGGACCCGTTCGGTCGCCGTCACCGCGGCGATGCTAAGCGGCAGGTGCGTGTCAGCTCGCGCAGGCCAGTCTCAGCGGAGGAACGCCCACCAGAGGCTGACCCCGAAGCCCGCGACCGCGAGCAGGACGCTCCCGCCGATGACGTACGGCGAGACGTTGCCGTCCTCGTCCTCGGGTAGGCGTTGCCGGACCCGCTGCAGCAGCCGGCGGGCGAATGGCACGTCCTGGGCCAGCAAGGCGAGGCCGGCCGCCACCGTGATCAGGCCCGGTCCGGGGAGTGCCAGCATCGCCAGCCCGACCACCACCACGACCACACCTGCGGCGACCCGGGCGGCACGCAGGGCGAGGTGGCGCTTGGCCTCTTCGATCGTCTCCTCGCGCCGTCCCGTCTCGAGCTCCGCCTCGATGGCGGCCTCTTCGAGCGCGCCGAGCTCGTGGCGCAGCTCTTCCAGGCGCGGGCGGTCGTCGTGGTGATCGTCACCCGCGGGCGAAGGAGAACCGCGCACCATCGCCAGGCTACCGAGCCGCTCGGGGGACCCGAAGGCCGACCAGCTCAGAAATCGAACAGCTCATCGAGGAAGCCCCTGCGCTTCCGGCGACCGTAGCCCGGCGGCGGCGACCCCGGTGCACCGTAGGGTCGGGTGGCCACGTACGGCTCCCGCCATCCCTGTGCGGGCGGTGGTGGTGGGAGCGGTGCGCCCGCCGAGGGCGGGGCCGGCGCGCCGGCGGCGTGACTGCGCTCGATGATCTTGTCGAGCTCCCCACGGTCGAGCCAGACCCCACGGCAGCTCGGGCAGTAGTCGATCTCGATCCCTTGCCGCTCGGCCATCACGAGCGTGGCGTCGCATCCGGCGGGACATCTCATTGTGCGCTCCTCCTGGCGAGACGGATGGTGAGCTTGCGGACCTCCTCGGCCCAGATGACGCTCGACGCGACGGCGGCGCAGAGCAGGAGCTGGCCTGCGGTGAGGGTCTCCGTGGCGAACAGGCTCTGCAGCGGCCCCCACCGCACGGCGAGCAACTGCAGGACGACGACGATCCCGACGCTGGCCCACAGCCGCCAGTTGGCCAGTGAATACCGGCTGAACACGCTGCGCTCCTCGCGGCGGGCGTTGAAGACGTTGAACATCTGGAAGAACACGAATGTGGTGAAGGTCATGGTCAGCGCCACCGCTCGACCCCATCGCGGCTCGGCGGCGACGTACAGGCCGAGGACCCCCACGGCCATCACCAGGGCGAGGAAGACCAACCGGGCGACCCGCCGCGGGTCGAGGATGGCCGCCCCGACGGGCCTCGGGGCCCGCGCCATCACGTCACGGTCGGGTGGGTCGACCCCGAGGGTCATGGCGGGAGGACCGTCGGCGATCAGGTTCACCCACAACACCTGGATCGGGGTGAAGGGCACGGGTAGTCCGAGCAGGCTGGCACCGAGGATGGTGCTGATCGCACCGAGGTTCGTCGTGACCTGGAAGCGCACGAACTTCACGATGTTGTCGTAGATGGCCCGACCTCGCTCCACGGCGCCCACGATGGTGGCGAAGTTGTCGTCGGTGAGCACCATGTCGCCGGCGTCCTTGGTCACCTCCGTACCCGTGATGCCCATGGCCACACCGATGTCCGCCCGCTGGAGGGCCGCGGCGTCGTTCACCCCGTCGCCCGTCATGGCCACGACCCGATCGTTGGCCTGCAGGGCCTCCACCACGCGGACCTTGTGCTCGGGCGACACCCGGGCGCAGACGCCGATGCCGTCGATCGAGCGTGCCAGCTCCTCGTCGGACATCGCCGACAGCTCCACGCCGGTCACGACCCGGCCCCTGATCCCCAGCTCCCCGGCGATGGCTCCTGCAGTCGACGCGTGGTCGCCGGTGATCATCTTCACGTCGATACCGGCGCGTTGGCAGCGCGCCACCGCCTCCTTCGCCTCGGGACGTGGCGGGTCGACGATGCCGTACAGCCCGACGAACTCGAGACCGTCATCCACCCATCGGCTCGGGTCGGCCACCGCGCCGCCCTCATCAAGCACCTCCGGCGCGGGAAGCGACCTGGTGGCCACGGCCAGGACTCGAAGGCCCTCGGCCGCGAGCCGCGCATTGTCATCCAGCACCCGCTCGCGCTGGCTCGGACTCAGCGCGGCGCGCTCGAGCAAGACATCCGGTGCGCCCTTGACCACGAGCGTCACGGGCCCGGCTCCTGGCTGGAGGTGGTACGTGGCCATGAACTTGGTGCCCGAGTCGAACGGCAACTCGCCGACCCGGGGCCAGCGGGCGCGCTCGGCCCCGACATCGATGCCAGCGGCCGCGGCCGCCTCCACGATGGCGGCCTCCGTGGGCTCGCCCACGGTCTGACCATCGGTGATCGAGGCGTCGCTGCACAGCGCGCCGAGGACCAACGCGTGCCGCTGGTCCTCAGCGACGACCTCCCGGACGGTCATCCGGTTGAGGGTGAGCGTGCCGGTCTTGTCGGTGCAGATCACCGACGTCGAGCCCAGCGTCTCCACCGAATGCAAGCGCTTGACGATCGCGCCCCGCTTGGCCATCTGCGACACGCCGAGGGCGAGGGTGACGGTCACCACCGCCGGCAGCCCTTCGGGGATGGCAGCCACCGCGAGCGCCACCGCTCCCAGCGCCGCGTCGCCCAGGGCGTCGCCTTGGGCAACCCGGAGAGCGAACACCGCGCTCACGGCCACGATGGCGATCAGCGCCAGCCGCCGGCTGAGCGCGTCGAGCTGGCGCTGCAGCGGGGTGGGTGGCGGCTCCCCGACCCGCAGCAGCGCTGCGACACGGCCGATCTCCGTGCGCATGCCCGTCTCGGTGACCACCATCTCGATGCGGCCCCGCACCACGGTGGCGTTCATGAACGCGCAGTTGTTCCGATCGGCGACCGGGACGTCTCCCTCGGGCAGGGGCGCGGTCTGCTTATCGACCGGTGTGGACTCGCCGGTCAGCGCAGACTCGTCCACCGCGGCGTTCACCGCGACCACCACCCGGCCGTCGGCCGGGACACGATCACCCGCCTCGAGGAGCACCACGTCCCCGGGGACCAGCTCCTCGGCGTCGACCTCCCGCACCTGCCCGTCGCGCCGCACCCGAACTCGGGTCACCAGCATCTTTTTCAGTGCCGCCATGGCGGAGCTCGCCTTGGCCTCCTGGACGTAGCCGAGCACGGCATTCAGGAGGAGGACCGCTCCGATGACGATCGGGTCCTTGATGTCCCCGACCGCACCGGCGACGACCGCGGCCACGACGAGGATGTACACGATGCCGCTGCGGAACTGGTCGAGGAACCGCAACCACGCGGGACGTACCGCCGGCTCGTCGAGGCGGTTCGGCCCCACTGAAGCACGGCGTCGATCAACCTCGACGCTGGTGAGCCCGGTGCCGAGGTCGACCCCGAGCGCGGAGGCCACCGCCCCAGCGTCGAGGGCGTGGATTTCGCGGCCAGCGGCGGGGAGCGTGGGTACAGTCATGCAGGTTCGTCTCCGGTCTCGCGTTCGTTGATCGACCGGAGGTCTCTCCCACCCGCTGGGGGCCGGAGCCGCCGGGCAACCGGCACCGACGTGCCGGTCCGCCGTGATGACGACGACTCCGTATCGGGGTACTCCCCTCGCTGCCCGGCAGTTTCGCAGCCCACGATGATGACGACAACCTGAGCGGTCCGGTGTGACCGGTACCGGCGGGCGTGGCACGCTGGCCGCCGTGCCCTCGTTTTCGAAGATCCGCCAACGCCTCACCGCCAGCGTCCAGCAGCTCGACCAGGCCCGCCTGCAGGAGCGCTACCAGGGCCTGGGCCTCACCCCCATCGGGGAGGCCCCGCTGCGCGAGCCGGTGCGGGTGGGTGGGGAGATCCAGGAGTCGCGCCTGGTCCCACGCGCCGGCTCACCGGCCCTGGAGGTCACCATCAGCGACGGCACCGGCCGGGCCACAGGGGTGTTCACCGGCCGCAAGGCCCTCCACGGCGTCACCCTCGGGCGGGGCATCGTCCTGGAAGGAGTGGCGCGCACCGAGCGGGGCCGACTGGTCCTGCTCAACCCCGCGTACACGCTGTTGTGAGCAATCACGATTGTGAGATCAGGCGCTCACGCCGGCGCCTCGATCACCTCACGCACCGATGAGCACCTGACGAACCTGAGCTTCGCTCTCGTCGGTCACGAGCACCACGACCTCATCTCCCGCGTACAGCGTGGTGTCACCCCGCGGCACCACCACGTGATCCTGTCGGAGGACCGCGACGACCGTGGAGTCGCGAGGCAGGTCCAGATCGACGATCTCCTTCCCACAGGCTGGTGAGACGTCGGCCAGGGTGACCTCAGACAGACGAACCCGGCCGCCGGCGAACGACAGCAGGCGCACCAGGCTCCCCACCGTGAGCGCCTCCTCGACCAGCGCCGTGAGCAGGTGCGGCGTGGAGACCGAGAGGTCCACCCCCCAACTCTCGTTGAACAACCACTCGTTGGAGGGGTTGTTGACGCGGGCCACGACACGGGGTACGCCGAACTCCTGCTTGGCCAGCAGGGAGATGACCAGGTTGTCCTCGTCGTCACCCGTCACCGCCACCACCACGTCCGCGCGACCAGGCTCGGCCCGAACCAGCTCGGAGATCTCGCAGGCGTCCGCCTGGAGCCATGCGACACCCGCCGGCTCACCGGCGGAGCGGGCCTGCTCGACCCGGCGAGGGTCGACCTCCACGATCAGCACCTCATGGCCCGCTCGGTGCAGCTCCCCGGCGATGTAGGTGCCCACGTTCCCCCCACCCGCGATGACCACCCGCATCACCGGCCACCTCCGTTCGGCCCAGATGCGAGGTGCTCGTCGAACCGGTCGATGCCGTCGCCGGCACAGGTCGCCCACACCACGTCGCCGTCCTGGAGCACGAGGCCCGATTCGCCGAGCATCGCCTTTCCCAGCCGAGTCACCGCGGTGATCCGGGCGGAACCGCGCACCTCGAGGGCCTCGACCGGTTGACCCGCCCACGTCTCGGGGACCGAACGCTCCACGAGGCACACGCTGGCCGACGGATCGACCCACTCGACGTTCGGCGACTCGGGAAGCACACGGCGCAGCACCCGGTCGATCGTCCACTGCACGGTGGCCACGGTGGGGATGCCCAGCCGCTCGTAGATCGCGGCGCGCCGCTGGTCGTAGATGCGGGCCACCACCCGCTCGATACCGAACGCCTCCCGGGCCACCCTGGCCACGACGATGTTGGAGTTGTCACCGCTCGTGACCGCCGCCACCGCGCCCGCCCGTTCGATGCCGGCCCGCTGCAGCCGCTCCCGGTCGAACCCGACCCCGACGACGGTGGCGCCGCGGAACCCCTCCGGGAGCCGGGTGAACGCCTCCGGACGGCGGTCCACGACGGCGACCGAATGGCCCTCGTCCTCGAGCGCCGCGGCCAGCCCGGAGCCCACTCGCCCGCATCCGACGACCACCACGTGCACGGCTACCTCCTCCGGTGACCACGCCCGTACCGCCGGGCAATGGCACGCCGGCGCATCCTAAGCCCCGCCCTCGTGGGGCTCCACCCTGGCGGCCTCACCGACCGCGCACTCGGTCGGCTGCGACTTTTCCTGCCGGCGCCCGACCGGGCGTAGATTGCCGACGTCCCCCCGACGGCGGAGACCGGAAGACCCACGCGGAGCGCCGATGTACTCAGCTCTCAAACGCCTGATCGTCGGTCCTCCCATCGCGAGCACCGAAGAGGCGCACACCCGCCTCGGCCGGCCGACCGCGCTGACGGTGTTCGCGTCGGACGCCATCTCCTCCACCGCCTACGCGACGGAGGAGATCCTGCTGGTCCTGGTTCCCGTGGTCGGCATGGTCGCCCTGAACAGCCTGGTGCCGATCTCCCTCGTCGTCGCCCTCCTGCTGACGATCGTGATCACCAGCTACCGGCAGACGATCTATGCCTACCCCAGCGGCGGCGGCTCGTACGTCGTCAGCCGGGAGAACCTCGGTGTGCTCCCCTCGCTCATCGCCGGCGCGTCGCTGCTCGTCGACTACATCCTCACGGTCGCGGTGTCGGTGTCGGCGGGCATCGCCGCCATCACCTCCGCGTTCTCCGAGCTGCTCCCGTACCGGGTCACGCTCTGCCTCATCGCCATCGCCGTGATGACGCTGGCGAACCTCCGCGGCGCAAAGGAGTCCGGCAAGCTCTTCGCGCCACCCGTCTACACCTACATCGTCAGCCTCGCCCTGCTGATCGGCTACGGGCTCTACGAGATCTTCCTGCGGGATCTCCCCCCCATGGAGACGAACGTCTCCTCGCTGGTCGAGCTGGCCCGGCAGCACGGAACCCCGATCGGCTCCGATGGCCTCCCGCTGTTCAGCAGCCTCGGCATGCTCCTGCTGCTTCGCGCCTTCTCCTCGGGAGCGGTGGCCCTGACCGGTATCGAAGCCATCTCGAACGGTGTCCCCGCCTTCAAGAAGCCCGAGTCGCACAACGCCGCGACGACCCTGATCGCGATGGGGCTCATCCTCGGTACGGCATTCATGGGATTGTCCGTGGTGGCTCACAACCTCAAGCCCACGGTGAGCGAGGAGGAGACCCTCCTGTCGATCATGGGCCGCTACCTCTACCTCGACGGGCCGAGCAGCATCGGGGACCTCGGCAACGTCCTCTACTACGTGCTGCAGTTCTCGACCTTCGCCATCCTGATCCTCGCGGCCAACACTGCCTTCGCCGACTTCCCGCGGGTGTCGTCGATCATCGCGGGTGACGGCTACCTCCCCCGACAGCTCACCAACCGTGGGGACCGGCTGGTCTTCTCGAACGGCATCATCCTGCTCGCCCTGGTGGCGAGCATCCTGATCGTGGCCTTCGGTGGTGTCACCAGCGCCCTGATCCCCCTCTATGCGGTCGGGGTCTTCACGGGCTTCACACTCTCGCAAGCGGGCATGGTGCTCCACCACCGGCGGGTGCGCGAGAAGGGATGGCGACGGAACCAGGTGATCAATGCGGTCGGCGCCCTGGCGACGTTCGTGGTGCTCCTGGTCGTGGTGGTCTCGAAGTTCGCGATCGGCGCCTGGATCCCGGTGCTGCTGATCCCGATCATCGTCATGATGTTCAAGGCCATCCACCGCCACTACGTGCGGGTCGCCACCGCCATCTCGGTCCCCGAGGGCTACCGCTCGAAGCGCCACCGCCACACCGTCATCGTCCTGGTCGGCCAGGTGCATCGCGGGGTGCTCGATGCCATCACCTACGCCCGATCACTCGCGCCCGACCGCCTGATGGCGGTCACCGTCGTCCACGACGAGGAGCAGCAGCAGCGCCTCCAGAAACAGTGGGAGGAATACGACATCCCGGTTGAGCTACGCACCATCTACTCTCCCTACCGGGAACTGGCGGGGCCGGTGATGGCGTTCATCGACGAACTCGATCGGGAGTGGCCCGACGACATCGTCACGGTCGTGGTGCCCGAGTTCGTACTGAGCCACTGGTGGGAGCAGCTCCTCCACAATCAGAGCGCGCTGGTGTTGCGCACCAGGTTGCGCATGCGCCCCAACACGGTCGTGACCGCGGTACCGATCCACCTCTACGACCGAGCCGAGGAACGGTACTGAACGCTCAAGCCGGCCGCGAGGCGGCTGCGGCCCGATCCTTGGCCAGCTCGTCGAGCGACTCGTACTCGTTGGTGGTGTCGACCCAGTCCTCGAACTGGATGACGCCGATCTCGGTGAAACGGTCCCGCAGCCAGCCACCATTGGCGTCGAGCAGCCCGAGCTTCTTGCAGTTGGGCACGATCTTCGAAAAGAGCATGAGCTGGAAGGGGTCTTCCAGCCGATCACCTTTGAAGCGACCGATCGCCAGCCGAGGATCGACACCCATGCGATCCCACACCTCGACCGCGAGGAGGCGATCCCGCATTCGCAGGGCAGCCTCGAACGCGAACTCCTGCCGATCGCGCAGCTCCGCATCGGAGAGCTCCGCGTAGTACTCCTTGAGCGACAGCACTCCGAAGGCCACGTGGCGGGCCTCGTCGCTCATCACGTAGCGCAGCAGCTGCTTGAGCAGCGGCTCGGGGGTGAGGGCGTGCATGAAGCCGAACGCGGCGAGCGCCAAACCTTCGACCATGATCTGCATGCCCAGGTAGGTCATGTCCCAACGGCTGTCCTCGAGGATGTCGTCGAGCAGCATCCCGAGATGGGCGTTGAGGGGGTAATGGCCAGAGAGCTTCGTGTCCAGGTACTTGGCGAAGACCTCGACGTGGCGAGCCTCGTCCATCACCTGGGTGGCCGCGTAGTACTTCGCGTCGATCCAGGGCACGGTTTCGACGATCTTGGCCGTGCAGAGCAGGGCCCCTTGCTCACCGTGCATGAACTGGCTCAGCGTCCAGTTCTGCTGCTCGATGTTCCAGCGGATCCATTCCTTGCTGGTCCACTTCTCGAGCGGAGTCCCCGTGACGTCGAGGCCGGCGAACTCCCAGTTCGGCTCGGCGCCCGCGACCTGGACGGTCAAGGCCTCCTGATCGACGTCGGTATCCCAGGGGAGATCGGTCTCCCCGTTCCACTGGGCGTCCTTGGCCTTCTCGTAGAGCTTGTGGAGGCCGGGCCGGGCGCCCTTCTCGTAGTCCCAGGTGAAGATGGCGTCCGCGTTGTCCCGCACCACGTGTACCGAACCCACGTAGGGGTGCTGAAGCGCCGCGGTGACGATGGCGTCCACATCGTTGGCGTCGTCACGCCCGATGAGCTCCCGATTCGACATCGGCCTCCCCCTTGAACCCCGATCCGGCGATGGAGCGCCAGCGTGACGTCATGATAACGGCACCGTCACCAAGGGCGCACCGGGAGCCTCGACCCCCGGCAGCAGGATCTCAGCCCGGCGCCGCCGCGCGGTGCGGATGACGCAGTGCACGATGATGAGCTGGACCGGCACCCTGACCGGTGAGGTTGTGGGCTGTGAGGATGAGTCCCACGTGCGAGAACGCCTGGGGGAAGTTGCCCAACTGGCGGCTGGCCTCGACGTCGTACTCCTCGGACAGCAGGCCTACGTCGTTGCAGAGGGCCAGCAACCGCTCGAAGCCCGCTCGAGCCTCCTCGACCCGACCGAGGAGCACCAGGTTGTCGAGCAACCAGAACGTGGTGAGGAGGAACGCGCCTTCACCTGGCGGGAGCCCATCGACCGTCGTCGTCGGCGCATCGGACTGGCCGGGACCGCCAGTGTCGCCGGCGTCGTGGATCGCCTCGGTGCGATAGCGGCGCACGAAGCCGTCGACGAGCAGCTCACGCTGGATCGCCTCCACGGTGCCCACGATGCGCGGGTCGGTCGGGGGCAGGAAACCCACCAGCGCCAGCATGAGGCAGCTCGCGTCCAGCTCGGTCGAGCCGTAGTACTGGGTGAACGCCCCCACCGCGGGGTCGTATCCCTTCTCGCAGATCTCGCGGTGCATGTCGTCGCGCAGCTCCATCCAACGAGACAGGTCCGGTGGGTGCGGCCGGACCCCTGCCTGCGCGCCGAGCTCGCACAGATGGACCCACCGATCGATCGCCACCCAGGCCATCACCTTCGAGTGCACGAAGTGCCGGCGCGGCCCTCGTACCTCCCAGATCCCGTCATCAGGCTCCGTCCAGACCTCACGCACGTGTTCCACCAGCATGCGGGCCAGATCCCAGGCGTCCGGCGGCAGCTCGTTGCCGAGGCAGGCGTGCGAGTGCAGGAACATGTCCATGACCTCGCCGTAGACGTCGAGCTGGAACTGCCCACTGGCCGCATTCCCGATCCGGACCGGGGTCGAGCCTTCATAGCCGGGCAACCAGTCGATCACCGTCTCGACCAGGCGGCGTTCCCCACCGACCCCGTACATGATCTGCATCTTGTCTGGGCTGCCAGCGATCACCCGACGCAGCCATTCGCTCCACGCCACCGCTTCGCTCCCGTATCCCGCCTCGCTCAGCGCCGTGAGCGTGAACGTCGCATCGCGCAGCCAGCAGTAGCGGTAGTCCCAGTTACGCACCCCACCCAGATACTCCGGAAGCGATGTCGTTGCCGCCGCCACCACCCCGCCGGTCGGGGCGTGCGTGAGGGCCTTGAGTGTGATGAGCGAACGCATCACGGCATCCGCGTAGTCCCCCTCATAGGCGCAGCGAGCGGACCATACCTGCCACCAGCGTTCGGTGTGCTCGAGGACCGCCACGGCGTCGATCGGATCGGGAACCGCCTCGTGCGACGGGAACCACTGCATCACGAACGGCACCCGGTCACCGCTGCTCACCTCGAAGGAGGCGACCGTGGTGAGGTCCCGACCTTCGAGCTTCACCGGCGTGCGCAGCACCAGCCCGTCGGCACCGCCGATCGCGACCCCACCACCCTCGATGGCTCGCACCCACGGGACGATGGCGCCGTAGTCGAAGCGAACGATGAGCTCCAGGTCGATCCTGACCGTCCCCGAGCGGCCTTCGACGATCCGCACCAGCTCGACGCCGCGGCGCCGGATGGGCATGAAGTCGATGATCGCCACCTGCCCGGCAGGCGTGGTGAACACCGTCTCGAGCACGAGCGTGTCCCCCCGGTACCGACGCTCGACCCTCGATGGCCGGTCGTGCGGCGCGAGGAGCCAGCGACCGTGGTGGCGGTCACCGAGCAGGGCCGCGAAGCAGGCTGCACTGTCGAAGCGCGGCGCGCAGAACCAGTCGATGGACCCGTCACGACCGACCAGAGCGACCGTCTCGGTGTCACCGATGATGGCGTAGTCCTCGATCAGCGACGGCATGCCCGGTCAGCTTGCCACCTCACCGATCGTCCCGGCCGGCACGGAACGAGGGACCACCGCTACGTTTCCCGCATGTCTCGTGGGGAACCCGACGCGAACCGGCCACGCTCGGACGCACTGGTGATGTTCGGCGCCAGCGGCGATCTGGCCCGCAAGAAGCTCTTCCCGGCCGTCTACCGCCTGGCTGCCCGGGGGCTGCTCGAGGTTCCGGTCATCGGGGTCGCCCTCGACCGCTGGACCGACGACGACCTGCGGGCACGCGCCGAGCAGGCCGTGCGTGAGGAGGGTGGGCACTGGGACCAGGCCGTGTTCGACCGGCTGGCGTCCTCGATGCGCTACGTCGCTGGCGACTACCAGGATCCTGACACGTTCGCCCGGCTCCGCGCGACCGTCGGCGGCGCCCGCCACCCCATCTTCCATCTCGCGATCCCTCCTTCGATGTTCGCCACCGTGGCCAGCAGCCTCGCTGCCGCCGGGCTCGCTGAGGGGGCGCGGCTCATCGTGGAGAAGCCCTTCGGGCGCGACCTCGCCAGCGCCATCGAGCTCAACGACATCCTGCACGCGCATTTTCCGGAGAGCGCGATCTTCCGGATCGACCACTTCATCGGTAAAGAGTCGATGCGCAACCTGCTCATCACTCGCTTCACCAACACCATCCTCGAGCCACTGTGGAACCGCTCGTACGTCCGGTCGGTGAAGATCACCATGGCCGAGGCGTTCGGGGTGGAGGACCGGGGCGGGTTCTACGACGGCGTCGGCGCGCTGCGGGACGTGATGCAGAACCACCTGCTGCAGATGGTCGCACTGGTGGCCATGGAACAGCCCGTGAACGAGAGCAGCCGCGCGCTGCGCGACGAGAAGGCCAAGGCGCTCGCCGCGGCTCGCCCCGTGGATCCCGGCCACTACGTCCGTGGCCAGTACGAGGGCTATCTCGAGGTGGATGGCGTTCGACCGGGATCCGACACCGAGACCTTCGGTGCGTTCCGGCTCGACATCGACTCGCCCCGCTGGCACGGGGTGCCGTTCTTCCTGCGCGCCGGAAAGGCCCTGGCTGAGACCGTCACCGAGATGACCGTGGAGCTGCGCTCACCCCCGGTGCCGCTGTGGATGCCACGCCACAAAGACGAGCTGCCGCCGAACACCATCCGCATCGAGGTGAAGCCCAACAGCTTCACCGCGGTCACGATGCTCCAGAAGGTGCCCGGCGAACAGATGACCCCCCGACCGATCACCATCGCGCCACCCCGCCAGCTGTGGACCGACGTGGGCCCCGAGCCGTACGAGTTGCTCATCGAGGAGGCGATGGCGGGAGACCCGACGCTGTTCGCCCGGGAGGACTCCATCGAGGAGTCGTGGCGGATCGTGGAGCCGATCCTCACCCAGCGCCCAACGGTCGTCGTGTACCCGCGTGGGTCATGGGGACCGCCAGAAGCCGACGCGCTGGTGCACGGGTATGGCCGCTGGCCGGGCGAGCCACCGGCGGCGTCGCGCTGCTGATGGACGCTGGTCGGCCCCAGGTCTACCTGGTCCGGCACGGCGCGACGGACTGGAGCGTGAGCGGCCGCCACACCGGCCGGACCGACCTCCCACTCAACGACGCCGGGAGGAGCCAGGCCGACGACGTCGCCCACCTCCTTGCCGGGCGATCGTTCGCGCTGGTGCTCGTGAGCCCGCTCCGCAGGGCGCAGGAGACCTGCGCCGCGGCAGGCTATCTGGACCGAGCAATCACCACGGCCGACCTTCGCGAATGGGACTACGGGGACTACGAGGGCCTGACCACCGCCGAGATCCGCCGGCGCGTACCGGGCTGGACCGTCTGGACCGGACCCATCCCCGGTGGTGAACGCCTCGAGGACGTGGCCGAGCGGGCCCGACGGGTGATCGAGCGAGCGCTCGACGCCGGCGGAGACGTCGCGCTCTTCGCCCACGGTCACATCCTGCGGGTGCTCACCGCCTGTTGGTGCGAGCTCCCGCCGAGGGAGGGGCGACGCTTCCCGCTCGAGACTGCGACGTTGTCCGTCCTCGGTTGGGAGCACGAGCATCGGGGGGTACGGCTCTGGAATCGTCCCTCGTCCCGAGAGTCCTGAGCTCGTTGGCTGTGCCCCCTGGCAAGACACGCCGAGGCACCACCCGTCGACACCCCACCCGTCGAGACC
>NZ_DAIUCK010000004.1:0-72269 GCF_036846205.1 Rhabdothermincola sp.
CTGCTCGGCGAGGGGCCTGCGCGGTGAGGGGGCTCGGGGGATCCGACACCGGGCGGGTCACCGAGCGGCGGCGGTGACCCGCCCCAGCGTGATGGTGAGACCCTCCGAGGCCGCGAGGACCTCCTCGATCCCGAGGCGATCGGCCTGCTCGCGCACCGCGGGCATGAACCCGTCGATCACCTCGTCGGAGTGCGCGGGGTCGTGGTGGAACAGCGCCAGCCGCCGCACCCCCGCCTCGTGGGCCACGTGGAGCGCGTAGTCGATGGTGCAGTGGCCCCAGTGGGACTTCAGCGCCCACTCCTCGTCGGTGTACTGGGCATCGTGGATGAGCAGATCGACCCCGTCGGCCAGCTCCAGCACCTCCGGCGCGACCTCGAAGCTGCCGTCGAGCGGCTGCTGGTGGTCACTGAGATAGGCGACGGTCGCACCGGCGAGCTCCACCCGGTAACCGAACGTGGGACCGATGTGCGGCACGTAGCGCGCCCGCACCTTGGCGTCGCCGATCGCCAGGTCGTCGGCGTCGATGGTGTGGAACTCGATGTCGCCGATGAGGTCCCCGACCCGCACCGGGAAGTACGGGGGCCGCATGAACTCCTCGAAGGCCTCGGCGACGGAGACCCCCTCCTGCGGAGGACCGTAGACGTCGAGCCGGGCCCCGGGGCGGTTGAGGGGGACGCAGAACGGCAGCCCCTGCACGTGGTCCCAGTGCAGGTGAGTGACGAGGGCGTGCGCTCGGAACGAGCCGTCATCCGTCTGGGTCTCGCCGAAGAAGCGGAAGCCCGTACCCAGATCGAAGACGATGGGGTCGCTGTCGGCGGTCTCCAGCGCGACGCACGCCGTGTTGCCCCCGTGGCGCCGGTTCGCCTCACACGAGCACGGTGTCGAGCCACGCACGCCGTGGAACGTCACGTTCAACGACGGTTCACCCCCCCGGTACCGACGCAGCGAAGACCCCTCTGAAGAAAGTGCCACTCACGCTAGTCATCGACCCCTACGGCCGTCCCGAAAAGTGACATGTTTCTCAACACGGTCTGAACAGCCGGTAGGGTCACCGGATCATGACCGAGATCATCCAGGGACGGGTCCGGGCCAACGGCATCGACTTCGTCCATCTCGAAGCCGGTGACGGGCCGCTCGCCCTGTGCCTCCACGGCTTCCCCGACACCGCGTGGGGATGGGAGCCGCTGCTCGCGGACCTGGCCGCGGCCGGCTTCCGGGCGGTGGCGCCGTTCATGCGCGGGTACGCGCCCAGCTCCGTCGCGGCCGACGGCCGCTACCAGACGGGCGTGCTGGCCCTCGACGCCATCGCCCTGCACGAGGCCCTCGGCGGTGACGACACGGCCGTGCTCATCGGGCACGACTGGGGAGCTCTGGCCACCTACGGAGCTACCGTCCACGAGCCCGGCCGATGGCGGCGGGCCGTCGCGGCGAGCGTGCCGCCCGCCTCGGTCATGGGGCCCGCCCTGCTCGACTACGACAACCTCAAGCACCGGTTCTGGTACCAGTTCTTCTTCTGCAACCCCCTGTCGGACGTGGCGGTGGCCATGAACGACCTGGCCTTCATCGAGCGCCTGTGGGCCGACTGGTCGCCCGGACTGGACGCCGGGCCGCACCTCCCGCGAGTGAAGGACGCGCTGCGAGAGCCGGCCAATCTCACCGCCGCGCTCTCCTACTACCGCCAGACGCTCGGCGGTATCGGTCAGGACCCGGCCATCGCCGACGTCCAGGCCGCCACCTTCCAGACGCCCAGCATCCCGGTGCTGTACCTGCACGGCACCGACGACGGCTGCATGCCCTGCCCAGAGGTCTCGACCCTCGCGGCCGCGCTGCCCGGGGAGGGTTCCCGGGTGGAGCTGGTCCAAGGCGCCGGCCACTTCCTCCAGTACGAGGCACCCCAGCGGGTCAACCGGGCGATCGTGGAGTTCCTCACCGCGTAGGCCCGCCGGTCACGGGCTGGACGGACGGCAGCCGTACGCGTCCGGCGGAGTCCACCACCGCCAGCCCGTCGCGCACGAGCGACGCCACCACCCGCGCCGCGCGCTGGTGGTCGCCGGGCCACCCCGCGACCGCGGCGACATCGGACGGCTCCACCACCCCCTGCTCGCGCAGCGCCCGGACCAGCCGGCCGCGGCCCTGACGGTCCGAGCCCTCGAAGCGGGACTGCGGCACCGACACCCCGGCGGACCCCCTCGCCGGGTCGGGCGGGAGGCCTCCACGAGCCTGCCAGGAGCAGGCGGCTCGAACCGGGCAGGCGTCGCAGCGAGGGCGGCGGCTGGTGCACACGGTGGCACCGAGGTCGAGCATCGCCTGGTTCCATCGCCACCCCGCCCCGCGGGGCACCGCCCGGTCCGCGAGGTGCTGGACCTCGGCCCGGTCGAGCGGCCGACCGGCCAGCCGGGCCAGGACCCGGGCCACGTTCGTGTCCACCACGCCGACGTCACGTTCGAACGCGAACGCCATCACCGCCCTGGCGGTGTAGGGGCCGACACCGGGCAGCCCGAGGAGGGCCTCGAGGCGGTCGGGAACCTCACCGCCGTGCTCGTGCTCGACGATGGTGGCGGCGCGATGCACGCTGACCGCTCGGCGGTTGTACCCGAGCCCGGCCCACGCCCGCACGACCTCGCCCACCTCGGCCGCCGCGCACGCCCCAGCGGTGGGGAACCGCGACAGGAACGCCTCGTAGCGGGGGATGACACGGGAGACCTGTGTCTGCTGCAGCATCAGCTCCGACACCAGGACCGCCCACGGATCGCGGGTGCGGCGCCAGGGCAGGTCACGGCGCCACCGATCACCCCAGCGCAGCAGGCGCCGGCGCGCCGGCGCCGGGAGCGGGCTCGCGGTCAACTCCGGGTGCACCACCCGATGCGCGGGGTCACTCGAAGACGGTGTCGTCGTAGGGCAGCTTCCGGGGAGGTGCGAATGCCTGCTTCCAGACCATCACCTTGCGGATGAAGTAGCAGACCTCTTCACCACGCTGGTTGATGCCCTTGGTCTCCACCTTGACCACACCACGCTTGCCGTCCGAGGTCTCCTTCTTCTCGAGGACCCGGGTCACCGCGTAGATGGTGTCACCGTGGAACGTCGGCTTGGCATGCTTCAGGGTCTCGATCTCGAGGTTCGCCACCGCTGACCCGCTCACGTCCGGGACGCTCATCCCGAGCACCAGGGAGTAGACGAGGTTGCCCACCACCACGTTGCGCCCGTGCACCGTCTCGTGCTCGGCGAACCACTCGTTGGTGTGCAGCGGGTGGTGGTTCATCGTGAGCATGCAGAAGAGGTGGTCGTCGTACTCGGTGATCGTCTTGCCGGGCCAGTGCCGGTAGACGTCACCGACCTCGAACTCCTCGAAGTAGCGGCCGAATGGGCGATCGAGCACGGTCACGGATGTCACCTCGGCGGATCGGACGGTCGGTTCGGGACGCCCGAGCGTAAGGCACGTCTCCGGCCGCGGGCCATTGCGGCTCGTGGCCCTCGTCTCGTCTCCCATTTCGTTCAGCAGCCTGCTGGTCGTGCCGATGAGAAGGAGGATGGGCGGAGCGGCGAGCGAGGAGGGATGGTCGTCCGACACGGCCTTCTTCGAGGCCCGTGACCGCCAGATCGAGCTGTGGCGCATGGTGATCCGTGCCCGCTACGCGGCGGTCGCCGCCGCCGCCCTGCTGGCGACCACCCCGGCCGCGGGCCCCAAGCACTGGTGGCTGGCCGCCATCGCCATCTTCCTGGTCATCCCCTACAACGCCGTGTACGACGTGCTCCTCCGGCGCCGGGGGGTGCTGCCGAACACCGTCGCCTACACCGACCAGGTCGTCGCCGTCGGCATCATCGCCTTCGCCCCCGAGCTCACGGTCCCCCTGCTCGTGGTCCTGCTGGCGGTGGCCGCCACCAGCGCCGTGGCCTTCGGCCGGCGGGTGGCCGCCCAGGCGGCGCTCGTCGGCGCCATCGGCACCGGCGTGGTGATGACCATCGCGCAGCCCGAGGACGCGGTGCCCGTCTACCTCATCTACCTCGTCGCCGGCGCCTTCATCATCATCGTCGTCGGCAGCGTGTCGGAGGTCGAGCGACGGGTGCGTCACCGGTACGCGGAGCTCATGGGGGGCATCGACGCGGTGGTCTGGGAGCAGGTCAGCCGGAACCCCTCCAGGTTGTACGTGAACCGCCGGGCAGAGGAGATCTTCGGCTACCCGGTCAGCGACTGGCGGCGCCCCGGGTTCTGGGGCCGGACGGTCCATCCCGACGACCGCTTCGAGGCCGCCAAGGCCTACCGGGAGGCCATCCGCAAGGGCCAGAACCGCGAACTGGAATACCGGATGATCGCGGCCGACGGCCGGGTGGTCCACGTCCACGACCGCATGCGGGTCGAGACCGACGGTGAGGGGCGCGCGGTGCACGTGCGCGGGGTGCTGCTGGACGTCACCGATCGGAAAGAGGCCCAGGAGCAGGTCGACCAGCTCATGAACCTCGTGGAGCGCATCCGGCTGGCGCTGTTCGTGTTCCGGCTGGCGGACCCTGATGACGATGAGTCGCTCACCCTGATCGCCGTGAACCCCGAGGCCTCGATGATCACCGGGATCCACCCCACAGCATCTGTCGGTCGGCGGTTCCGCGAGGTGATCCGGCTGCCGGACGCCGACGTGCTGATGGACAACCTGCTCGACGTGATCCGCCTCGACGAAGGTTGGATGGTCGCGACTTCAAGCTCGGCACCTCCAAGAAGGTGTACGCGGCCCACGCCTTCCCCCTGCCGGGCCACGCGGTGGGTCTGACCCTGCAGGACGTGACCGAGCGGGCGATGGCCGCCGAGGTGCTCCGCCGCCAGGCGCTCCACGACGGCCTGACCGGGCTGCCGAACCGCACGTTGCTCAACGACCGTCTCCGCCAGGCGCTCCAGCACGCCGAGGTGAGCGGTGAGCCGGTCGCGCTGCTCATGATGGACCTCGACCAGTTCAAGGAGGTGAACGACGCACTCGGGCACGACCACGGGGACCGGCTGCTCATCGAGATGAGCCGGCGACTCCAAGGGGTGCTGCGCGACGTCGACACGATCGCCCGGCTCGGCGGTGACGAGTTCGCGGTGCTGATGACGTTCGGCGCCAGCGAGCAGGGCGCCATCGGGGTCGCGCAGCGCATCCGGGAGGCGCTGGAGCGCCCCTTCCGGCTCGGCGGGATCAGCGTGCAGACCAGTGCCAGCATCGGGATCGCGTTGGCGCCCCAGCACGGCACCGACGCCGAGACGCTCGCGCAGCGGGCCGACGTGGCGATGTACACCGCCAAACGGGGAGGTGGCGGCATCGCCATGTACGCACCCGAGCACGACCAGTCGAGCATCCGGCGCCTCGCGCTGCTCGGCGAGCTACGCCGGGCGATCGACGACGACGAGCTGGTCCTCCACTACCAACCGGTCGTCGATCTGCGCACGGGAGAGGTGCGCAGTGCCGAGGCACTCGTGCGCTGGCAGCACCCGGAGTTCGGCCTCATGCCCCCCGGCGAGTTCATCGAGCTGGCCGAGGTGTCAGGCACCATCCACGCGCTCACCCGCTGGGTGCTCGAGCACGCCGTGCGCCAGGCACAGTCCTGGGCCGGCGCGGGTCTCGACCTGTCCGTGGCGGTCAACCTGTCGGTGCGCAACCTCTACGACCCCGATCTGGTGCCGTGGCTGTCGGATCTGCTCACCACCACCGGCCTCGCCGCCGACCGGCTCCAGCTGGAGATCACCGAGAGCGAGCTCATGGACGATCCGCTGCTGGCGATGGAGGTGCTCGGGCGGATCAAAGCGCTCGGCTCCACCACCAGCATCGACGACTTCGGCACGGGATACTCATCGCTCGCCTACCTGAAGAACCTGCCGATCGACCAGCTCAAGATCGACCGCTCGTTCGTGGGCACCATGGCTCGCGACGAGAGCGATCTCACCATCGTGCGCTCGACGATCGACCTCAGCCACAACCTGGGTCTGCTGGTGGTGGCCGAAGGAGTGGAGGATCGCACCGCGTTGGGGATGCTGGCCGATCTCGGTTGCGATCGGGCCCAGGGCTACGTCGTGAGCCGACCGGTCCCCGCGGACGACCTCGAACGCTGGCTACGTGACCCAGCGGCGCGAGGGGACCTGCAGACCCAGCTCCGCAGCTCGCTCGCGGCCGACGACCTGCCGCCGAGCAGCGTCACGCGCTGAGCGCGCCGGGCTGGCCGGGATCCTGCCGGATCCATCCGCGACGGCGGCCGCGCGCAGCGCGCAGCGGATGCAGAACGGGGCTTTGGAGCTGCCGTAGCTGTAGACCAGGCAGACCCCGCAGAACTCACCCAGGCACGACCGGCACGTGCCGGTGCTGTGCGCCCCCGGGTGGGTACGGCACACCCCCATCCTGTCCTCCTCACTTGCCGGCGGCCTTCGGAACCCCTCCCCGAACTCCCCGCTCGAGCGATCGCCCGGCGCCCCGGGTCCGACACCGGTGCCCGGGTACCGGGACCGGAATGGGAGGGCCGACTTACCCACGGGTAACCTGCGCCCATGACCGCTGCTGCTGACCTCACCGCGGCCAAGGCCGTGATCGACGCCGCCAGCGAGCTGGTGGAGCAGGCCACCCGCCACCTGGCCACCAGCTCGATCGACGACCACCAGGTCGTCGCCTACGACCTGGCGCACGCCGCCGCGGCCGTCGAGACCGGTCGGGCCATGCTCGACTACGGCGCCCGGGGAGACGTGGAGGCCCGCCTGGCCTGCGCGTACATCGCCGACGCGGTGGCCGAGATCGGGGCCAAGGTCCTCGGCCGTGAGGACGAATGGGGGACCTCACCGGCGGCCCTCGACGACACCCGGGACTTCCTGCGTGCCTACCGGGACCCGGCGTTCGTGGCGTCCCTGGCGGAGGAGCCCGGGCCGCGCCACCTCGATCCTGACTTCGAGCTGGTCCAGGACACGTTCCGGCGCTTCGCGGAGGACAAGCTGCGCCCCATCGCCGAGCACATCCACCGGCAGAACGCGGACATCCCCGAGGAGATCATCGAGGGCCTCGCCGAGATGGGCGGCTTCGGCCTGTCGATCCCCGAGGAGTACGGCGGCTACTCGATGGGCGGCGAGAGCGAGTACATCGGGATGGTGGTGGCGACCGAAGAGCTGTCGCGCGGTTCGCTCGGCGCCGGCGGGTCGCTGATCACCCGCCCGGAGATCCTCACCCGCGCCCTGCTCGCCGGCGGCACCGAGGAGCAGAAGCGCGAGTGGCTGCCCAAGCTGGCCACCGCCGAGGCGATGGCGGCGGTGGCGGTGACCGAGCCCGACTACGGCTCCGACGTGGCCGGCATCAAGGTGACCGCCACCCGGGTCAACGAGGGCCCCGATCGCGACGGGTGGCTCATCAACGGGGTGAAGACGTGGTGCACCTTCGGGGCCCGGGCCAACGTGCTGATGCTGCTGGCCCGCACCGATCCCGACCGCTCCAAGACCCACCGGGGCCTGTCGATGTTCGTGGTGCCCAAACCGGTCGGCGACGGGCACGGCTTCGTGTTCGAGCAGGAGGGCGGCGGCAAGATGGAGGGCCGCCCGATCGACACCATCGGCTACCGGGGGATGCACTCCTACGAGATCGCGTTCGACGGCTGGTTCGTCGAGGCCCGCCACCAGGTCGGGCTGGAGGCCGGACTCGGCAAGGGCTTCTACTACCAGATGGCCGGCTTCGAGAACGGCCGCCTGCAGACCGCGGCCCGCGCCGTCGGGGTGATGCAGGCCGCCTACGAGGCCGCGTTGCAGTACGCGAAGGACCGGGTGGTCTTCGGCCAGCCCATCGCCGACTACCAGCTCACCCGGGCCAAGCTCGGCCGCATGGCGTTCATGATCCAAGCCGGCCGCCAGTTCGCCTACCAGGTGGCCAGGCTGATGGCCCGAGGCGAGGGCCAGCTCGAGGCGTCGATGGTGAAGGCCTACGTGTGCAAGGCCGCCGAGTGGGTGACCCGGGAGGCGATGCAGATCCACGGTGGGTTCGGCTACGCGGAGGAGTACGACGTGAGCCGGTACTTCGTGGATGCCCGGGTGCTGTCGATCTTCGAGGGCGCGGACGAGACGCTGTGCCTGAAGGTGATCGCCCGGCGCCTGGTCGACGCCGTCTCGTGAGCGATCGCTGGTGAGGGATCGCGCCTGACCCACGACCGGCGGATGCGGCTGCGGCCGTTCTTCATGCAGACTTGCATGTTATGATGCGAACGTGCCTCGCACCGTGCAGATCCGGGACCTCGACGACGAGGTCTACGCGGCGCTGAGCCGGCGGGCCGCCGAAGCGGGTACCAGCGTGCCCGAACTGCTCCGGCGGGAGGCCACCCGGCTCGCGGCCCGCCCCACGGTCTCGGAGTGGCTGGCCCGCATCCATCGCCAGCCCAGTGAGGTGACCGCAGACGACATCATCGAGGCCCTCGACGAGACGCGCGGCTCCTGGCCGGATGATCGTCGTTGACGCCTCCTGCCTCTATGCCGTCGTCGCCGCCACCGCCGCGGCCGGACCGGTGCGAGCGCGGCTGGCCGCCGACGAGGAGCAGGCTGCGCCCCACGTGATCGACGTGGAGGTGCTCGGCATCATCCGCCGTGACCACCTCCGCGGCGCGCTCGACCGGACCGCCGCCTCCCTGGCGGTCGACGCGCTACGCACCTGGCCGGGTGAGCGCTACGGGCACCGCAGCCTGCTGGACCGGGCGTGGGACCTGCGAGCCAACGTGCGCGGTTGGGACGCGATGTACGTTGCGCTGGCCGAGGTGCTCGACGCCACCCTGGTCACGCTCGACAGCCGACTGGCCAACGCCACCGGCATCGACTGCCGGGTCGAGGTGATCCGGGGCTGAGGGCTTACAAGCCGGGGGTGTCAGCCCATGGCCGCGATGGCGTCCGCCACCGCCAGGGTGCGGCGGGCCTGCTCCACGTGGAGGTTCTCCACCATGCGACCGTTCACGGTCACCACCCCGCGTCCCTCACGCTGGGCTTCCTCGAACGCGGCGATGATCTCGCGAGCCGCGGTGATCTCGTCGTCGCTCGGGGCGAAGATCCGGTTGCAGGGCTCGAGCTGAGAGGGGTGGATGAGCGTCTTGCCGTCGAAGCCCATCTGGCGCCCCTGCCGGCACTCGGCCGCGAAGCCCTCCTCGTTGCCGATGTCGTTGTAGACACCGTCGAGGATGGCCTTGCCCGCCGCCCGGGCCGCGAGCAGGCACAGCCCGAGGCCGGTCAGCAACGGTTGCCGCCCGGGCACGTGCTCGGCGTGCAGTTCCTTCGCCAGGTCGTTGGTGCCCATCACCAGCACGGCGAGGCGCTCGGAAGCCGCCGCGATCTCCTCCGCATGGAGCATGGCCACGGGGGTCTCCACCATGGCCCAGATCCGGGTGCGGTCGGGCGCACCGGCGGCCTCGAGCGCCTTCTCGACCGCGGCCACGTCGGCGGCGGAGTTGATCTTCGGCACCACCACCGCGTCCGGGCCCGCCTGCGCGGCCGCCCGCACGTCGTCGGCATGCCAGCGGGTGTCGAGCCCGTTGACCCGGATCGTGATCTCGCGCGAGCCGTACTCCCCGGAAGCCGCCGCCGCGCACACCCGGTCGCGAGCCTCGGCTTTCGCATCGGGCGCGACGGCGTCCTCGAGATCCAGGATCAGCCCGTCGGCGGGAAGGGTCTTGGCCTTCTCCAGGGCGCGCTCGTTGGCCCCCGGCATGTAGAGCACGGAGCGGCGTGGCCGCAGGTCGTCCGACATCGAGAACCCCCTAGAACCCGTAGGCCGATGCCAGCTCGGGATCGCGCGCCGCGAGCTGCTCGGCCAGCTCCATGATCACCTTGCACTGCTTGACCGAGGCGTCGTCCTCCATCTTGCCGTCGAGCATGATGGCCCCGGTGCCGTCGCCCATGGCCTCGATCACCCGGCGGGCGTGGGCCACGTCGGCCGGGTCGGGTGAGAACACCCGCTTGGCGATGTCGATCTGCACGGGGTGCAGGCTCCACGCGCCGACGCAACCCAGCAGGTAGGCGTTGCGGAACTGGTCCTCGCAGGCCACGGTGTCCTTGATGTCCCCGAAGGGCCCGTAGTACGGGAGGATGCCGTTCGACACGCAGGCATCGACCATGCGGGCGATGGTGTAGTGCCACAGGTCCTGTTGGAAGGTGGCCCGGTCCCCTTCGATGTCGTCCCCCTCGGGGTCTTCACGCACCAGGTAGCCGGGGTGCCCCCCACCGACCCGGGTGGTCTTCATCCGCCGGTTGGCGGCCAGGTCCGCCGGGCCGAGCGAGAGCCCCTGCATCCGGGGTGAGGCACCGCAGATCTCTTCCACGTTCGCCACGCCCCGGGCGGTCTCGAGGATGGCGTGGAGCATGATCGGCCGGGTGAGCCCGGCACGCGCCTCGAGCTGGGCGATGAGCCGGTCGACGTAGTGGATGTCCTCGGGGCCTTCGACCTTGGGGATCATGATCACGTCGAGCCGGTCGCCGATCTCGGTCACCGCGGCGATGAGATCGTCGAGGCACCAGGGCGAGTCGAGCGAGTTGACCCTGGTCCAGAACTGGGTGTCACCGAACTCGACGGTCCTGCCCACCTCGATCAGCCCGGCCCGAGCGGCTTCCTTGTCGGCCGCGGGGACGCCGTCTTCCAGGTTGGCGAGCAGCACATCGACCTTCGGGACCAGCTCCGGCACCTTGGCCACCATCTTCGGGTTGGAGGGGGGGAAGAAGTGGATCATCCGCGAGGGGCGCACCGGGATCTCGCGCAGCGGTTCGGGCGCGCCGACCGCCAGCGGCCGGAAGAAGTCCTTGGGGTTCCGCATGCCCTGACCCTACGGCGGCAGCCCGGAGGCCGCGAAATCCCCCGTTGCGGGTCAGCCCTCGAGATCGGCGGGCACGAGCTGCTCGGTGAGCAAGCGCTCGAAGCGAGCAGGATCCCCACCCACGAAGCACCGGCAGCGCGGCAGGCCCTCCACGTAGCAGGAGATGTAGGACCGCCACAGCGGGTCGGTGAGAAACGCCACCGCCTTTTCGGCCCGCGCCCGAGGCAGCAACGCCCATCGCTCCAGGTAGGCCACCACCTCGTCCGCGGGCTGATGCTCCTGGTGCAGCAGCCAGGCCGCGTTGGCTCGCACCGCCGCCAGTGTCTCCGAGGCGCTGGCCACGGCGGCGGCCACCTCGGCGTCGTAGCGAATGCCGAGCGCCCGGAAGTGCTCGGCCAGCACCGGCTCGGGGCGCTCCCCCAGCAGCACCTCGAGACCCAGGTCCGCCAGGCCCTCGGCGAGCAGGCACTGGGGGGTGCCCACGAGGAAGATGGTCTCCTCCAGGTGACCGCGGC
Organism: Rhabdothermincola sp.; assembly: GCF_036846205.1. Taxonomy (NCBI): domain Bacteria; kingdom Bacillati; phylum Actinomycetota; class Acidimicrobiia; order Acidimicrobiales; family Iamiaceae; genus Rhabdothermincola; species Rhabdothermincola sp. The sequence continues at coordinate 11,286 of NZ_DAIUCK010000004.1, forward strand.
GGCGTACCAGCCCCACCTCCTTGCGGGTGTGCTCGGTGTGATGCCCCGGATAGGCCTCGTGGGCGACGAGCTGCCCGAGCGAGAGCGACAGCACCGGCAGGTCGGTGTTGATCGCCACCCGGCTCCGGAGTCCGCCGAGGTAGTGGTTGAAGCCGGACCAGGGCCGGTCGGTCACCAGCTCCCAGTCGACGTGCTCACCGTCGGGGAGGCCGAAGCGTCGCCCGGTGCGCTCCCGGAAGTCCTCGGCGAGGGAGCGCACCGCGAGCTCGATCGCGCCGGGTTCGATGGCGTGGCTCTCCCGCCAGGTGATGTAGCGCTCGGGGAGCGGGCCCGTGCCGGGTAGCGACTCCTCCAGGCGAGCGTGGGCCGCGGCCAGCTCGTCCTCGGGTCGCGGGATGGGTCGCACGCCGTAGCAGCGCTCGACCTCCTCGGCGTAGGGGATCATCTCGCCCGCCAACCGCCGGGCGGTGGTGTGCAGGCCGACGAGCTGGGCTCGCAACCAGCGGCGCCGGATGGGGTCGAGGTCCTCGCCGCCCGCCCCACCGTCGAGGGCGGCGATGAGCGCGCCGGCGCGCTCCGCCAGTGCCGCCGGGGGGTGGAGCGGTTCCGCGGCGACGCGGGCCGAGAGCTCGGCCGGCCCGTAGTAGGCATCCACGAGGCCGTCCACGTGGCGGCCGAGCCGCAGGCCCAGCTCCAGGTAGCCGGTGACGGGATCGGGCTGGTTCAGCGGACCGTCTCGCGGAAGAACGAGATGGTCTCCCGCCAAGCCTTTTCCGCGGTCTCCGGGTGGTGGACCTCGGGGCGGGTGTCATTGAAGAACGCGTGATCCACACCCGGATGCACCACCAGCTCGACATCCTTGCCGAGCGCGGTGAGCTGCTCTTCGAGGGCCTTCACCTTGTCCGGCGGGAAGAAGCCATCCTCGCTCGCGAAGTGGCCCCGCACCTTGGCGGTGAGCTTGGACCAGTCCGGCTCGACCGCCTCCCAGGGGATCACCCCGTAGAACGGGGCTATGGCCACCACCGCGTCCGGTCGCATGGTGCCGACCAACATGGCGAGCCCGCCACCCATGCAGAACCCGACGACCCCCACCCCGTCACTGGTGACGGCCTCGAGCGACCGCAGGTGGTCGATGGCCCCGGAGAGGTCCCTGCCGGCCTGCTCGAGGTTGAGGGCCATCATCAGCTTGCCGGCCTCGTCGGGCTCGGTGGTCTGGCGGCCGTGATAGAGGTCGGGAGCCAGGGCCACGAAGCCTTCGGCCGCGAAGCGGTCACACACCTCCTTGATGTGGGGCACGAGCCCCCACCATTCCTGGATCACGATCACCCCCGGCCCGCTCCCGCTGGCGGGCACCGCCAGGTAGCCGGAACAGGTGTGGCCGTTGCTCGGGAAATCGATGAGCTCACCCATGGACGCGCACCCTACCTCCCGTCCGTCGGGAGAGGTGCGGGCGACGGTGGGGAGGGATGTGCTGAGAGCGCTCGCCCAGCGAGCCTGCGCTGCGGGGGCTCCGGCAGCGTCCCGGGTCGGAGGATCAGCGGAAGTACCCGAGGACGTCGACGACCACGTTGGTGCTCAGGTTGGCGCAGAGGCTGCAGAACGCATCGCTGTCCAGGGCGGTCACGGTCGTCACCGCGACGTTCCGGTTCGGGGGGGGGACCAGTTGAGATTCGACGTCCCTGGCCAGGCGATGCCGGCACGGTACACGGACAGGAAGCCACCCGATCCTGCGGTGTTGGTGGCGGTGAGACTGATCAGCGCCGCCGTGGCCCCCGCGGGCACCCCCGAGCCGTTGGCCTTGAGATCGCAGGGGCGCGGCGTGTTGCCGGGGAGCGGAGCCTTCGTGCCGATGTTCGGGAGGTAGCAAGGGCGGGAGTCGTAGACCCGCACCGGGGTCGGGAGAATGTGCAACGCGCCAGCAGTGCCCGCGCCGCTCACCTTGCGCCACGTGCCTGGGGTCCCGCTGGCCACGCAGTACCAGAGGTCGCCGTCGGTGTCGCACACGATGGAGCCGGCGATTCGAGCGTAGGCGGTCGATGGTGGTGGCGACGCCCCCCCGAGCCTGAAGTGGACGGCGGCCTCGTCGACGTAGGCGTCGATTCCGCTCCCCGAGTTCGAGCCCACATCCAGGCCGGTGTCAGAGGACGAGAAGCCGTAGAGCGCGATCCCGCTCGTGCAGTTGGCGGCCACCGCGACCCCGTTCACCGCCGAGCCGTGGACCCCGTAGCCGGACTGGGATGCCCCCGCACGCCGGTGCCGTTGCTGGTCGCCGACCCCCTAACCCCGACATTGAACGCGCCGGTGTTCCCCTGTACGCCCGTGCCGCTCGTCGAGGTGCCGACGACCCCGACCCCCGAGGTGGGGTTCGCCGTCCCCGTCACCGCCGGGTTGCCATCAAAGGTGCCGGAGGCCGCCGCTGCGTCCAGCATCACCTCGGGCGGTCGAGGACGCCAGGATTCGCGTGCTGCGCCGGGATCAGTACGTGCCGCCGAGCTTGCGGTGGTCCCAGGAGACGATCTTCTCGGGCACGATCTCGACAGCCACCCGCTTGTTCGCCAGCGCGTGTGCCATCACCTCCGCCTCCTCTTCGGTGGCTGGCGTCCAGTAGCGCATCACCACGTCCTTCGCCACCCGCATCAGGGTGTCGGCATCGTCGTGGATGACGGCCTTGCCGACGATCTCCACCCCACGGAGGTTCTCGTACTGGTCGCCGTCCTCCACCAGTGCGGTGATGCGTGGGTCGCGCCGAAGGTTGAGCACCTTCTGGCTCTTGGCGAAGGTCTCGAACGCCGGGTTCCCGTCGAGGAACCCGTACCACATGGCCACCAGGTGGATGTTGCCGTCCGGACCAATGGTGGCGATGTTCATCGTCTGGCGCTCGCGCAGGAACGCTCGCACCTCCTCGTCGGTCATCCTGATCGCGTCACGCCGCTTCGGCATCGGCCTCTCCCTTCTCGTCGTCTCGATCCACTCGCCCGCGGTGGGCGGCCGTCAGAACACGTCGCCCTTGAACAGCTCGGGTGCCACCGGGCAGTCGGTGCGCCGGAGGCCCTGCTCGACGGGCTCCGGCCCGCAGGGTCCCACGAGGCGATCGACCAGCTCCAGAGGAAGCACCTCGTCGTCGGCGTCCCAGGGCTCGGCCGCCCTCACCGCCCTGGACCGCAGGCCCTCCCACATGCGCTGGGGGAGCAACCGGCCCACGCCCCCGACCAGCCACACCGGCACACCCAGGTGGCGGGCGACGGCCGCGGCTGCCAGCGAGCCGCTGACCGCCAGCGCTTCGCCCGGACCGATCGCGCTGGCCTCCAGCAGCACCAGGTCACCGGCCGCGACCGCCGCGCCCAGGCCGGCTTGGGGGACGTCCACGGCCTCGACGTCCGCGCTGAGCAGGCGACGCACGAGCCCCGATCCCTCGCCCAGCGCGTCGACCACCAACACCTCCAGGTCCCCCCGGCGGGCCAGCGTGTCGTCGATGGTGCTCGGCCAGCCCAGCACCACCACCGTGGCGCGGTCGGGCAGGGCATGCGCCAGCTCCGCGGCCGTCGGGTCCGCCGCGACCGCGCCGGCCGCTTCCCAGATCTCCGAGCGCGGATCGCTGGCGGTGAGCACCCGGGCCGCGAACCACACCAGCGGGCCCGACGCGGGCTGGCGGGACACGATCCTGCGGCAGGCGGTCACCAATCCCTGCGGGTCATCATCGAACGACGCCAGCGCCCGGGCCGTCTCCTGCACCAGTACCTCGGCCGGCGCGCCCGACGCCCGGGCCACGTACCGGAGCCGCTCGATCGGGTGCACGTCCCCTTTCTACCGGTTCCTACGTCCCGGGCTTCCAGATCATGTCGATCATCAGCAGCAGGAACAGCAGGTGCAGGATGCCGGTGTACATGCCTGCCCGCTTGCCCCGGGCCTGCAGCTCCGCCACCTCGGCCGGTGGCCCGCCGGGGCCCGGGGTGACCTGACCTGACACGAGCTTCTCCTGCAGGGCGAGCATCGCCCGGAGATTCGGGACGTGCACGAACAGCGAGAACAGCGCGGCGGCGAAGAACAACAGGAACGCGATCGAGATCCAGGTGTCGGAGAACTTCCAGGCCTCGTCCGACAGCACGATGAGCACGACACCGAACGCGCCCGCAGCCCAGATGAAGGGGGTGGTGAGCACCTTGGCGGCCTGGAAGCCCGCGTTGCTCATCGCGTACGCCACCGGTGGCTCCTGCTGGCGGGCCTTGGCCGCCAGCACCGGCCAGACGAACGACGATCCGAAGCCCACGATCACCGCCAGCAGGTGCAGCAGGAAGAACAACTGATACGCGAACGAACCGGTGCCCATGGCCAACGCTCCTCTCTCCGATCGGCGACGCTAGCCGAGTGGTCGGCCGGGGGCGCGAACGCTACGTTCTTCCGCCGTGCCCATCGACGTTCCGCCGGACACCCCGCTCAAGCGGCTCGGAGGAGACAGCCGGCCGCTGGAGGAGTGGACCACCACCTTCCACCTGGCCCTCGTGGTGCTCGACCCTTACACCTACGAGAGCGCCTGGCTGCTGGACACGGCCGGGCGGATCCTGCGGAACTTCGCCGAGGCCGACTGCCGCACGGCCTTCGTCGTGACCTGCGACGACGACGACGCATCGGCGTTCCTCGGCCCCTGGGGCAGGGAGTTCCTGGTCTTCACCGACCCCGACCGGCTGGCGGTCAAGAACCTCGGACTCGAACACCTGCCGGCCTTCGTGCACATCAACCAGGCCAACCAGATCGAGGCGAAGGCCGAGGGCTGGCACCCCGACGAGTGGCGGGCGGTGGCCGAGAACCTGGCCGAGCGCATGAGCTGGCGCCGCCCGACCATCCCCGAGGCGGGCGATCCGGCCCCCTACGCGGGCACGCCGGCGCTGGGCTGACCGTCCACCGTCACGGTCACACGTCGAGGATCGCGCCCGAGGCCACCAGCTCGTCGCGCAGGGCCGTGGTGTCGACGGTGGAGACGTCGACCGCGCCGCCGTCACCGTCGCCGCCCACAGTCAGCATGGCCGCCGCCAGACCGGCCGCCTCCCCCGAGGCGAAGCACGGGGCCATCACCCGGCACGAGGCCAGCGCGTGGTGGTCAGCGGAGAGGCACCGGCCGGCGACCAGCAGGTTGGAGGGGCCCGCCGACGGTACCAGCGACCGGTACGGGAGCTGGTAGGCCACGCCGTCGGGCAGGAACCGGTACTCGGTGCCGCGCCCGGACACGTGGTACTCCTGCGGCCAGGCCGCTGCGAGCACCGCGTCGGGGAACCGAGCCGCGCCTACGACCTCGTCACCGGTGAGGGTGTGCTGCCCGAGCACGTGGCGGGTCTCGCGCACCCCCTGCTGGGTGGCCGTATCCGAGAGGAACGCGCCCGCGAAGCCTGGCACGTGGGCCTGCACGAAGGCGGCCGCTTCCTCTGCCCGGCGCCGGCCTTCCAGCTCCCCCCAGGTGAGATCGAACAGGTCGGTGGCATCCAGGGGCGCGCCGTCCCGGGACAAGCGGACCATGGCACCGATGGCCTCACCCGGCCGCATGGTGGGGATCACCGCTCCGCCGTCACGGGTCAGGTGCCCGCCGTGCGCCGCGACCGCCTCAGAGAAGGCGGCCAAGCCGCCGGACATGGCCGCCTCGATGTCCGCGTGCTGCAGGAAGAACTGCATGGAACCGAACTGCCGCTGGCCGGGACCTCCCATCTCCCACGGCGCACCGGATGCCACGGCGACATCCGCGTCCCCGGTGGCATCGACGAAGACCCGCCCCGCGATCGCCCGGGGGCCTTGCTTGGACGCCACCACCACCGCCTCCAGCGCGCCGGCGCCGGGGGCGAGCACCACCTCCGAGACCAGCGCGTGCAGCAGCAGGGTGATGCGCTCCGACCCCGGGCCTTCGGTGACCAGGTGGTCGGCGAGGCGCTTCGCCGCCCAGGGCACGTACAGCAGCACCGCGGTGTCCTTGAACGGGTACGGCCCCAGCCCGGCCCCCCGGGCCACCAGCTCACCGGCGAACTCCCGGGCCAGGCCGCCGGTGACGTGCGTGAACCGACCCGGCGCCTCGCGCACGTACAGCCCGCACATGGTGCCCACCGCGGCCACCGTGAAGTTGCCCCCGAGGAAGCCGTAGCGCTCGAGGAGCACGACCCGGGCACCGTGGCGAGCGGCGGCGAGCGCGGCGCCCAGCCCGGCGGGACCGCCGCCGCACACCACCACGTCCGCCTCGGCGATCACCTCCGCGTCGCGCCCCGGCACGCGCAACCACCGCCGGCCTCGCCGACCCGCGGGCACCATGTCAGATGATCCCCCCTCTGGTCATGGCGATGACATCGAGCGCCCGGTCGAGCTCCTCGTCGGTCATCAAGCCTCGCTCACGCACGATCTCCCGGATGCTTCGTCCCGTACGCACCGACTCCTTGATGATCTCCGCGGCCCGCTCGTAGCCGATGTAGGGGTTGAGCGCGGTGCCGATGGAGGGTGAGGCCTCCGCGTACTGCCGGAGCCGATCGACGTTGGCGCGGATGCCGTCGATGCAGCGCTTGGCGAACAGCTCGCTCACGTTGGCGAGCAGGCGGATCGACTCGATCAGGTTGCGGGCCATCATCGGCATGTAGACGTTCAGCTCGAAGTTGCCCTGCGAACCGGCGAATGCCACCGCGGCGTCGTTGCCGATCACCTGCACCGCCACTTGCGTCACCGCCTCGGGGATCACCGGGTTCACCTTGCCCGGCATGATCGACGAGCCCGGCTGCAGATCGGGAAGGAAGACCTCCGCCAGCCCGGCGCGCGGGCCGCTGCCCATCCAGCGCAGGTCGTTGGCGATCTTGATCAGTGCGACCGCCAGGGTGCGCATCTCGCCTGACATCTCCACCAGCGGGTCGCGGGATCCCTGGGCAGCGAAGTGGTTGCGAGCCTCGGTGAGTGGGAGAGCGAGACGCTCGGCCAGCGCGGCGATCACCTTGGGAGCGAACTGCTTCGGCGCGTTGATACCGGTGCCCACCGCGGTGCCGCCCAAGGGGAGCTCACCGCAGCGCGGCAACGCCTCCTGCAGCCGCACGATCGACGCGTGGACCTGCGCGGCGTACCCGCCGAACTCCTGGCCGAGCGTGACCGGAGTGGCGTCCATGAGATGGGTCCGCCCGGCCTTGACCACGTCGCGGAACTCCTTCTCCTTGCGTCGCAGCGCGAAGTAGAGGACCTCCAGCGCAGGCACCAGGTCGCGTAACACCCCTTCGACCACCGCGATGTGGATCGCGCTGGGGAACACGTCGTTGGACGATTGGGAGGCGTTGACGTGGTCATTCGGGTGGACCGCCCCAGGCTCGCCGAGCCGCTCGGAGGCCAGGTTGGCCAGTACCTCGTTCATGTTCATGTTGGAGGAGGTGCCCGACCCGGTCTGGAACACGTCGACCGGGAACTGGTCGTCCCAGAACCCCTCCGCCACTTCCTCGGCGGCGTCGAAGATCGCCCGGCCGATCCGGCGGTCGACCTGGGGGACGGACTTCAGCGACGCGTTGACCAGCGCGGCCTGCCCCTTCACCAGCGCGAGGGCGCGTATCAGCCGGGGCTCGAGCCGCTGGCCGGAGATCGGGAAGTTCTCCACCGCCCGCTGGGTCTGGGCGCCCCACCTGGCCTCGGCGGGCACCCGGACCTCCCCCATCGAGTCGTGCTCGACGCGGTGCGGCAGCTCTGCGGGGAGGTGTTGGGACTCGCTCACCCCCCGATTCTCGCAGTCAGCGGCGCAAGGTGACGGGCCGGGAGACCTCCGCGAAGAAATCGTTGCCCTTGTCGTCGACCACCACGAACGCCGGGAAGTCCTCCACCTCGATCATCCACACGGCCTCCATGCCGAGCTCGGGGTACTCGAGGACCTCGACCTTGCGGATGCAGTCCTGGGCCAGGCGCGCGGCCGGGCCACCGATGGAGCCCAGGTAGAACCCACCGTGGCGCTTGCACGCCTCGGTCACCTGCTTGGAGCGGTTCCCCTTCGCCACCATCACGTGGCTGCCACCCGCGGCCATGAACTCGTCGACGTAGGCATCCATCCGGCCCGCGGTGGTGGGGCCGAACGATCCCGATGCGTACCCCTCCGGGGTCTTCGCCGGCCCCGCGTAGTAGACGGGGTGATCCCGCAGGTAGTCGGGCAACGGCTCACCCGCGTCGAGGCGCTCCTTGATCTTCGAGTGGGCGATGTCGCGGGCCACCACCATCGGGCCGGTGAGCATCACCCGGGTCTTGACCGGCAGCTTCGACAGCTCGGCCCGGATCTCATCCATCGGCCGGGTCAGGTCGATGCGCACCACCTCCCCGGACAGCTCGTCCTCGTCGACCTCGGGCAGGTACGAGGCGGGATCGGTCTCGAGCTGCTCGAGGAACACGCCCTCGGCGGTGATCTTGCCCAGTGCCTGCCGGTCCGCCGAGCACGACACCGCCAGCGCCACCGGGCAGGACGCGCCGTGACGGGGAAGCCGGACGACCCGCACGTCGTGGCAGAAGTACTTGCCGCCGAACTGCGCGCCGATGCCGAAGCTCTGGGTGAGCGCGAGCACCTGGGCTTCGAGCTCGAGGTCTCGGAACGCCCGACCCCGCTCGTCGCCCGTGGTGGGCAGGGTGTCCAGGTACCGGGCGGAGGCCAGCTTGGCAGTCTCGAGGGCCATCTCCGCCGACGTCCCACCGACCACCACCGCCAGGTGGTACGGCGGGCAGGCCGCGGTGCCCAGGCCGCGCAGCTTCTCGTCCAGGAACGCCATGAGCCGTGCGGGGGTGAGCAGCGCCTTGGTCTCCTGGAACAGCAGGCTCTTGTTGGCCGAGCCACCACCCTTGGCCATGAACAGGAACTTGTAGGTGTCACCGTCGACCGCGGCGATCTTGATCTCCGCGGGGAGGTTGGTCTTCGTGTTCACCTCCTCCCACATGCTCAACGGGGCCATCTGCGAGTACCGCAGGTTCGCGTCCCGGTAGGTCTCGTACACCCCTCGGGCGATGGCCGCCTCGTCACCGCCTCCGGTGAGCACGAACTGCCCTTTGCGGGCTTTCACGATGGCCGTGCCCGTGTCCTGGCACATGGGCAGCACGCCGCCCGCCGAGATGCACGCGTTCTTGAGCAGGTCCAGGGCCACGAACCGGTCGTTGCCGGACGCCTCGGGGTCCTCGAGGATCGCGGCGAGCTGCGCCAGGTGCCCGGGGCGCAAATAGTGGGCGATGTCCCACATCGCCTCCCGGGTCAGCCGGGTGAGCGCGGACGGCTCGACCCGCACGAAGCGGTGGCCCGCCGCCTCGACCTCCGACACCCCCTCGGTGGTGATCAGCCGGTACGGGGTGGGGTCAGGGCCGAGCTGGAACAGCTCCTCGTACGCGAACTCGCTCATGGCGCCAGCGTCCCACACGGTCCGCCCGGCAGAGCAAACGGCGCGCTCCCGTACAGGTCCTACTCGGTGTCGCGCGGCTCGCGATCCAGCCACACCTGGGTGAGCGACACCGTCCCCTGCTCCATGCCCAGGCCGGGCGAACCCTGCGGGGTGGTCCGCTGCGTGAGGTCCCGCACGTCTCGGCCGGCCACCAGGCCCTGCGGCAGACGCACCAGGAAGAGGTAGGCCGCGCCGGTGACCACATCGTTCTGGATGGCCCGATAGGCGTCCACCTGCCGGGCCAGCTCGGAGGTGGCCCGTGCGCTGTCGAACGAGCCGTCGATCGCCGGTGACCCGAGGCGAGCCAGGTTCGGACCCGGCGCACCCACCGGGGTCAGCTCCGACAGGTGCAGCTGCGGGTACCACAGGTCGGGATGCCAGGATCCGAACAGCGGCAGGACGGCCGCGTCGAACCCACCGACGGCCACGGCCTGCCGCACCTCGGTGAGGGGCACCACCCGGAAACGAGCCCTGATGCCCGCATCACGCAGCTGCTGGCCCCACCGGGTGGTGAACCGGCGAATCACCGGGTCGTCGGGCACCAGCACCTCGAACGTGAGCGACGTCCCGTAGCGATCGATGAAGCGCTCGAGCTCGGTCTCGGTAGCCGGCAGGCTGTGGGGCAGGACCGGCGGATCGTTGTACCACAGGGAGGTGTCGACCACCGGCCCCCTCGCCCACTTCACGAAGCCGCGGTCCCCGTCGCCGACGATCTCGGCTCGATCGGTGGCGTAGCCCAGCGCCTGCCGGGCGCTGAAGTCGCTGAAGGGCATCCGGCCGGCGTTGAGCACCACGGTGAGCTTCGGGGCCTCGCCTTCGAGATCGGCGAGGACCTGCGTGCGGCGCTCCGCAGCGCGCGCCGAGGCGAGTGCCAGCAGCACCGGATCGTCGACGAGGGCGACATCCACCTTGCCCTCCTCCACCGCCCGCACCCGAGCGGCGCCCTCGGGGAGCACCCGCACATCGATCTCGTCGAGGCGGGGTAGACCGTCCCGCCAGTAGGTGGGGCTCTTGCCGAGCACGAACGACCCGTCCGAGTCCCGGGACCGCACCCGGAACGGGCCGCTGCCCACGGGCCGGGCCCCCCCGTCGGCCGCCATCAGGCTCGCTGGCGACGCGACGAAGCCCACCTGGGTGGTCAGCACGTGAGGGAACGTCGACCACGGAGCGCGGAGCCGCACGTTGACGGTCCGCGGTCCGGTGACGAACACCGCTCGCACCGGTCGCAGCAGCGCTTCCGCCGCCGGGCTGGTCCGCTGCGCCTCCAGGTTGGCCCGCAGTGCTTCGGCATCGAGCGGTGTGCCGTCGTGGAAGACGAGGTCCGCTCGCAGGGTGATGGCCCACTCGGTGAAGTCCGCGTTGGGGGTGAAGGACTCGGCCAGTGCCGGTTCGAGCTGGTACGTGTCGCTGTAGTCGGCCAACCGGTCGAACACCGCCCGGCCCACCTGCAGGGCGGTCGAATCCCAGGGGCCCGCCGTAGGACGCAGGTCGCCGGCGTCGCGCTCGACGGCCATCACCAGCCGACCGCCGTTCCGGGGGCCGCTCGCCGCGGGCTGCTCGGCCTGCTCGGGCGGGCTGGTCTGTGGTTCGGGTGGATCGGCGCAGGCGGCACCGACCAGCGCCAGGGCGGCGAGCACGACCATCGACAGGTGCATCCGGCACGCCTTCGACATGGAGGCAGCAGCCTAGCGAGCGGTGTTCAGCGCCGGTCGTCGCTCCGGGGGCCGATCAGCGGGCCGTCCACCCGCCGTCGACCACCAGCACCTGGCCGGTCACGTAGGAGGAGGCTTCGCTGGCGAGGTACAGCACGGCCCCGTCCAGCTCGTGCTCTCGGCCGCCACGGGCCATGGGCGCGTTGCGACGGAGGTAGGCCATCGAGGCCTCGTCGGTGAACATCTCGGCGGTCATCTCGCTCGGGAACCATCCCGGCGCGATGGCGTTCACCCGCACCCCTCGCCGCGCCCACTGCACGGCGAGCTCCCGGGTGAGGTTCACCACCGCGCCCTTCGAGGCCGCGTAGCTCGCCTGCTTGATGGGCGCGGAGGCGACGAGGCCGAGGATGGACGTGATGTTGATGATCGAGCCTCGACCCTGTTCGATCATCTGCCGGCCGGCGAGCTGGCTGAGGGCGAAGACCGCGGTGACGTTCACGTCCATGACCTGCGCGAACTGCTCGACCGGTTCGTCCTCCGCGGGCGCTGGTGCGCCGATCCCCGCGTTGTTGACGAGCACGTCGACCCGCCCGAAGGTCTCGATGGTGCGGGCGATCAACCGTTCCCGGTCAGCCGGGAGGCTGACGTCCGTCGGCACCGCGACCGCTCTCCGGAGCTCGGCCGCGAGATCCTCGATGCGGGCACGGCGCCGAGCCGCGAGCACGACCGAGGCGCCCGCGGCGTGAAGCACCCGCGCGAACCGGACGCCGAGACCACTCGACGCCCCGGTCACGACGGCCACCCGACCGTCGAGCCGGAACAGCTCATCGACCCGAACCTCGGCCATGGCCGGGCAGCCTAGGACGAGCGCGATCGCAGCCGGTACGGTCGCCGGCGATGAAGGTTCGCATCGGCTTCGGCCTCGGCACCCGGACGGTGGCGAACGACGCCGAGCGCTTCGGGTTGGTGGTGGACGAGCTCGAGCGCCTCGGGTTCGACTCGCTGTGGCTGAGCGAGCGGATCTCCGGTGAGGGTCCCGACCCGATCGCGGGCCTGGCGTTCGCCGCGGGCCGCACCACCAGGCTGAAGCTGGGCACGAGTGTCCTGGTGGTGCCCGGGCGCAACCCCGTGGTGCTGGCCAAGGAGCTGGCCAGCTTGGACCGCCTCTCCGGCGGTCGGCTGCTGCCGGCGTTCGGCCTCGGCGTGGCGGACCCCACCGAGCAGGCCGCGTTCGGGGTCCGCCGGGAGGAGCGGGCCCGACGCTTCGACGAGGCGTTACCGCTCCTGCGCCGGCTGTGGAGCGAGGAGGTGGTCGACCACGACGGCGAGTTCTATTCCTGCAAGGGGGTGTCGGTCCGCCCCCGACCGATCCAGGACCCCATCGACCTGTGGATGGGAGGCATCGCTCCGTCAGAGCTGCGGCGGGTCGGCCGCCTCGGCGACGGGTGGCTGCCATCGTTCTGCACCGTGGAGGAGGTGCGCGCCGGCATCGCCGCCATCACCGAGCATGCCGCGACCCATGGCCGAGCGATCGATCCCGAGCATGTCGGGGCGCTCGTCGCCTACCGCCACGGCCCGCTGCCCGAGCTCGTGGCCCGTTTCGTACGCCAGCGGCGGCCGGGTGCCGATCCCGAAGAGCTGATCCCCGAGCGCGCCGCGCTGCCCGAGCATCTCGAGCGGTTCGTGGGGATCGGGGCCTCGAAGTTCGTGGTGCTGCCCATCGTCGAGCCCGCGGATTGGCACGACGAGCTGGGCTGGCTGGCCGAACGGGTGCTACCCCTCCAGCGCTGACCGGACACCGGCTACTGGACCATCGCTCCGTACACCGCCACCAGGCCCGCGGTGGCCCGGCGGAGGAACTCACCGTCGTAGGCCTCGTCGCCGTGATCGAGCCAGGCCAGCACGCTGTCGTAGAGGTAGGCGACGATGGTGTGGGTGATCCACCCGCGCAGTGCGGGGTCGCGGATCGTGTTGCCGATCAGCTCGTCGGCAGCCTGCACCGCCTGCCCCCGTAGCTCGGCGGCCACGCTCGCGAACCGGGGCTCGCGTGCCGCGTGCACCACCAGGAGCCGGAAGCCGTCGGGGTCCTCGCGGGCCACGGTGAGCAGGGCCCGGGTGGTGAAGCCCTCCGGGTCGGCGGCCTGCACCCCGGCGAGGAACTCCTCCCGCAGCCGATCGCTCACCCGATCGAGCACCGCCCGATACAGCTCCTCCTTCGAGGCGAAGTGCCGGTAGACGATGATGCGGCTCACGCCCGCCTCGGCGGCCACGTCGTCCATCGACGTGTCGGCGAAGCCTCCTCTGGCGAAGGCGGTGGCCGCGGCCCGCAGGATCGACGCCTGGCGCTCGGGCTTCGGGAGGAGTTGGCGGGCCTGGCCTCGGTCACCCATGTCACACAGCTTCCATCTTGCCGAGTGTATACACACGAGTATACAGTTGAGGTGCCGGGACGATCCCGGTCCGGCCAGTGGCATCGCCGTGCCGCTGGCGCGGTATGCCGATGGCCCAGGGGGGAGCGAACCATGACCACGGCACAGGTGGAGTACACGGAGCACGAGCTCCTGCTCTCGCATGACTACGCAGAGCCGCTCGTCGCGGGTGGGGTCCGCTGCCACGGCGGCTTCGACGATCAAGGTCGGTACGTCTCACCTCGTACCCGCATGCGAGGCCCGGCCATCGAGGCGTGGGAGCACCAGCGCGCGGAGCAGTTCGGCACCCCGGTGCTCGACGTGCCGATCGACTCGTGGCCTGAGCACTTCCCCAACGTCGAGCAGTCGAAGCTGCTGATCCGACGGGGCGTGCCCGAGCCCATCATTGCCACCCTCACCCGCATCGGTACCGTCGAGGGCTTCGGCGGGATGCTGCGGCTGGTGCCGGTGCCCGACATGCGACCGCTGTTCGAGGAGGACATCACCGGCACCGCGATCGCCCACCTGGACCGCGGGCTCATCGAGGCCCACGCCCGCGACGAGGCCGGCTTCGAGGAGGAGGCGGGCCACGACGTGATGTGGTTCGTGGCCCGCGACATCGCGTTCGAGAATCCGGTCACCGCCGACGAGACCGAGCTCATGCTGGAGCGGATGGGCATCAGGGGCGGTCCCGGCAGACCCGCGCCGCTGGTCGACGTGGCCCGGGTGCTGCCCGAGGAGATCGACCCCACACTCGAGTTCCTGGTCGGCCGGATGATCAACCTGCTGTTCATCGAGATCGCGGCGTTCCACACCTTCCGCTGGGCCGAGAGCGTCCTCGCCGACACCGACCTGGTGGCGGGCGACGGCGAGGCAGCCCGGCTGGTGTCCTACATCCGAGCCGACGAGACGCCCCACGTGTCGTACCTGCGCACCGCCCTCTCCGAGATGCGTGACCGCACGTGGATCGGCCAGCGGGGCAACCGCTACCCGGGCGAGGAGATGATCGGGTTGCTGTGGGACAAGGCGCTCGAGGACTCCCTGCTCCTGCGGCGTGCCGACAACCTGCGGGTCACCATGAACGAGATCGAGCACGCCTTGGCTGGTCGCCCCGACGCGGCCGACCTGCTCGACGAGATGCTCTCGCTGGGCACGGTGCGGCGACTGCCCGACGGCACGGTGGTCGACACCGAGGAGCCGGCGGCGTGAAGTTCGGCCTGTTCTACGAGCACCAGCTCCCCCGGCCCTGGTCGGAGGACTCCGAGCGCCAGCTCATCCAGGATGCGCTGGACCAGGTGGAGCTCGCCGACCGGGTGGGCTTCGACTACGTCTGGGAGGTCGAGCACCACTTCCTGGAGGAGTACTCGCACTCCAGCGCTCCCGAGGTCTTCCTCGCCGCGGCCAGCCAACGCACGTCGCGGATCCGCCTGGGGCACGGCATCATCCAGACCGCGCCGTACTACAACCACCCTGCCCGCACCGCCGAGCGGGTGGCCACCTTGGACCTGGTCTCCAACGGGCGGGTCGACTTCGGCTCCGGCGAGTCGTCGTCGGAAGCCGAGCTCGGCGGGTTCGGCATCGCCTACGACGAGAAGCGGGAGCAGTGGCTCGAAGGCCTCGAAGTCGCCATCCGCTGCATGACCGAGACCCCCTTCACCGGAGTCGAGGGCCGGTACGTCTCGATGCCGCCCCGTAACGTGGTGCCCAAGCCGGTGCAGAAGCCACACCCTCCACTGTGGCTGGCGTGCTCCCGGCGCGACACGATCCTGCTCGCCGCCGAGAAGGGCATGGGTGCGCTGGCCTTCGCCTTCATCGACCCTGAGGACGCGAAGCAGTGGGTGCGTGACTACGAAGCCACGCTGGCCGAACGCTGCGTGCCCGTCGGGCTGGCCGTCAACCCGGCCATCGCGTGTGTCACCCCGATGATGTGCCATCCCGACGAGGACACCGCCATTGCCCGAGGGCTCGAGGGCGGCAACTTCTTCGGCTACTCCCTCGCCCACTTCTACGTCTTCGGCGAGCACGTTCCGGGCAGGACCAACGTGTGGGAGGAGTTCCAGGAGCGGCGCCACGCACACGGCTACTCCCCCGAAGCGGCGCTGGCTCAGAAACAGGAGACCCTCGGCGCCAAGGTGGCGGCTGGCGACACCACCGGTCTGCGGGGGGCGGTGGGCACCCCCGAGCAGATCCGCGACTTCCTCCGCCGGTACGAGGAGGCCGGCGTGGACCAGGTGATCTTCGTGCTGCAAGCGGGTCGCAACCGTCACGAGCACATCATGGAGAGCATCGAGCTGTTCGGGCGGGAGGTCCTCCCCGAGTTCGCGGAGCGCGACGAGCGGCTCAGCGCCGAGAAGGCGGAGCGTCTCGCCCCCATCATCGAGGCGGCCCTGGCCCGCCGGCCCGCCCCGCCGCCCCCGATGCCCGACGACTACGTCATGAAGGCCATCCCCAAGCGGATGGTCGACGAGGCGCAGTTCGACGCGGGCAGGGAGTGGATGGAAGACCTCGCCAACAAGCAGGCCGTCGGCGAGCAGGACGAGACCTTCGTCCGGGGGATCCTCGGCGGCTGACCCGAGCCGCACCCCTCCCGCGGGAGTGGATCTCGCCGTGAGGGTGTAGGACTTCACGGTGCTCGAACGATGGGACGGGTGGTGAGCGTCACCGGACCCGACCCCACCGATCAGCGGCACGCGCTGGTCGCGCTCTACGACTCGGCGTTGCCCGAGGTGTACGGCTACCTCGCCTCACGATGCGGTTCGGCGGCCACCGCCGAGGATCTCACCTCCGAGACGTTCCTCGCCGCCGCGGACGCCGTGACGCGAGGCCGGGTGCCCAACCTGACGGTGGCCTGGCTCATCGGGGTGGCCCGCCACAAGATGGTCGACCACTGGCGCAGGCAGGACCGTGAGAGCGTCGCGCTGGGCGCCGCAGCAGATCACCTCGATGGTGACCGGGGTGTCGATGACTGGGAGGCCCGGCTCGATTCGATCCTGGCCCGCCAGGTGCTCGCCGACCTCGGCGGGCACCACCGAGCCGCGCTCACCCTGCGCTACGTCGACGGCCTGCCCGTCAAGGAGGTGGCCGGGCACCTGGACCGCACGGTCGGTGCCACTGAAGTGCTCCTGGTTCGGGCCAGGGCCGCCTTCCGAGCCCGGTACGAGGCCGCCACCGCCCGCGACGAGGAGGACCGATGACCGATCCCTTCGACGCGCTGGCTCGCCCGGTGGAGCCCCAGACCCCCCGGCCGCGCTTCGCCCGCCAGCTGCGCGCCCGACTCGTCGCCGAACTCGGCCTCGACGACCCGCACGCGTTCCCCACCATCGAACTCCCCGACAGGAGGGATGCCATGTCCGCCAGCACACACGTACCCACCCGAGCTCCCGCGATCAGCGCCGTCACCCCCTGCATGGTCGTCTCCGACCCCGCGGCTGCTCTCGAGTGGTACGCGGATGCCCTCGGCGCAGCCGGCGCGGTGCGGGCAGTCGATGACGACGGCCGGCTCGAACACGTCGAGCTCGCCGTCGGAAAGGCCCGCCTGCTGCTCACCGGTGAGCTCCCCGGCAGCGGTGTGCGTACGCCCACGGGCCTCGGCGGTACCGCCGTCACGCTGCACGCGACGGTTGCCGATGTCGATGAGCTGTACACCCGAGCGGTGGCAGCCGGCGCCACGGGCCTGGCCGAACCGGCCGATCAGCGCGACGGCAGCCGGCGAGCCTCGCTCGTCGACCCGTTCGGTCATCGGTGGATTCTGTTGCAGCCCGCCGCCAGCGCCGACGCCTCCGCTCTGGCGAACAGCGCGAGCTCCGGAACGCAGGAGCGCTCCCGGAACGGAGGGGGCATCTGGGCGGCCGTGTACTACCACGATGCGCTCGCCGGCATCCGCTTCCTCGTCGAGGTGTTCGGCTTCGAGGAACAGCTCGTCGTGACCGGCCCCGACGGCCGCAGCGTGGTGCACAGCCAGCTCCGCTGGCCGGAAGGGGGGGTCGTCCAGGTCGGCACCTACGACCCCGACAACGTGTACAACCTCCGCCCGGGGGAGCAGTCCCTGTATGTGATCACCGCTGACCCGGACTCGGTGTGGCAGCGGTGCGCCGGTGCCGGTCTCGAGGTGATCCGCCCGCCCGCGGCAGCGGACTACGACCCTGGCGGCTCGGTGTTCTCGGTGCGGGACCGAGAGGGCAACATCTGGTCCTTCGGTACCTACGCAGGCGAATCCGACTGACCAACCGTCGCTACACCGCGGGTCGCCGAGCGGCCGGTGCAGGCCGACGGCCTACGCTCACCCCATGAAGTTCGGAGTGATGTTCGCCAACACCGGGCCCTTCGCCACGCCTGAGGGCGCGGCGGCCATGGCGCAGGCCGCGGAGCAGGCCGGGTTCGAGTCGATCTGGACCGTCGAGCACGTCGTCGTGCCGGTCGGCTACCAGTCCGAGTATCCCTACGACAAGAGCGGCCGGATGCCCGGCGGTGAGCACACCGACATCCCGGATCCGCTGGTGTGGCTGGCGTACGTGGCCGCCCACACCACCACCTTGAAGCTCGGCACGGGGATCGTCATCGCCAACCAGCGCAACCCGCTCGTGCTGGCCAAAGAGGTGGCCACCCTCGACGTGCTCTCGGGCGGACGGCTGCTGCTCGGCGTCGGGGTGGGCTGGCTGCGAGAGGAGTTTGACGCGCTCGGCGTGCCCTTCGAGGGGCGCGGCAGACGACTCGACGAGTGCATCGAGGCCATGCGGGCCCTGTGGAGCCAGGAGGAAGCGAGCTTCGAAGGGGAGTTCACCTCGTTCCGCCGCGCCGTGTCTCGACCCAAGCCGGTCGCCGGGACGGTTCCGGTCATCGTCGGCGGGCACTCGAACGCGGCCGCTCGGCGTGCCGGCCGCCTCGGCGACGGCTTCTTCCCCGGCAAGGGCTCGAACGAACGCCTGCGGGAGCTGTTCGGCATCATGCGCGACGCGGCGCTGGAAGCCGGCCGTGATCCCGAGGCCATCGAGCTGACCACGGGCGGCGCGGCCGCCTTCGCTCCGGATCCGGTGGCTGCGCTGCGTGAGCTGGAGGACGACCTGGGTGTGCACCGGGTGGTGATCCCGCCGCTGGCCTTCGACCCGGAGGAGATCGGTCCCGCGCTGGCCAGGTTCGGCGACGACGTGATCGCGAAGGTGGCGTGAACGCCGGCGGCGGGCATGAGCCGCTCTACGTCTCGGTCATCGGTGGTTCCGATGTCGATCAGCCCACCATGACCGCGGCGCAGGAGGTGGGGCGGTTGCTTGCCGAGCAGGGCGCGGTGGTGGTGACCGGTGGGCGGCGCGGGGTGGCGGAGGCCGCGTCGAAGGGTGCGGTGCTCGCCGGCGGGGTGGCCGTCGGCATTCTTCCCGGGTCGGACCGAGCCGAGGCCAACCCCTGGGTGTCCGTCGCGGTGTGCACCGGCATGGGCGAGACCCGTAACGCGCTCGTGGTGATGAACGGCGACGCGGTCATCGCCCTCGACGGAGGATTCGGCACCCTGTCGGAGATCGGCCACGCGCTGGTCGCCGGCCGGACCGTCGTCGGGCTGGGCGCGTGGGAACTGCGCCGTCGAGGGACGGCCGAGGGCTCGATCGTGCGGACCGCGAGCCCGGCGGCAGCGGTGGAGGCCGCGCTGGACGCGGCGTTCAGGACACGTCGAGGCGGCTGAGCAGTTCCGCTCGCTGCTCCTCGAAGTCCTCGAAGGTCACCCGACCGTCGTCGTAGGCGGTGTGCAGCGCGGCCAGCGCATCCAGCACCGCCTGCTGGTCACCGGCGACCGGGGTCGCCGGTGACACACCAGACTGCTCGGCGGACGCCGCGCCGCTGCGGTCCTGGCGCCGCTCGCGCTTGGCGGCGGCTCGGGCCTTCTTGTTCTTGTCGCGTTCGCGCTTCTCGAAGCTGCTGCGACGGGTCGCCACCCAGGGCGTCCAGACCCGGGTCAGACGACCCGGACGTTGCGGGCTTCCTCGCCCTTGCGACCGGGGCCGACCTCGAACTCGACGGTCTGGCCCTGCTCGAGGGTCCGGTACCCCTGCCCCTCGATGTTCGAGTAGTGGACGAAGACGTCGTCGCCCTGCTCACGTGAGATGAAGCCGTAGCCCTTCTCCGCGTTGAAGAACTTGACGGTGCCAGTGGCCATGATGCTGATCTGCTCCTTGCAAAACGCCTGTATGAACTCGAGCAGATCGGTACTGACCTCCTCGCTGCGGGGTAGTCTAGGACCGAACGGGGCGGGTGCCGTGCATCGGAGGGAGAAACCTCCCCACCAGCCCGACCGCACCCGATCAGGCAGCCGCCCCCGCCGCTCCCGTGAGCGCTCGGAGCGACATCAATGCCCCCACGTACACCACGAAGGCCAACACCAGCACGAGGTCGAACCCGAACATCATCCCCAGGATCGTGGTGAGTACCGCGCCGGTCACGGATGCGAAGCCGTTCACCGCCCAGCCCCAGGCCACGTACTCCCGCGGGTGATCGGTCATGGCCGCCACGGCTCGCAGGCCGAGGGGCATGAACATGCCGAGGCACACGCCGAGCGGGGCGAGCAGCGCCAGCGCCACCAGCACCCGGCCGGCCAGTGGCCAACCCAGCAACGCGTCGGTGATGGCCGGCAGACCGACCAGGTAGAACACCGTGAGCACGCCGAGGGCGACGAGCAATGGCACGACCATCCGCTGCGCCCTATCCGCGACCCGCTCGCTGAGCAAGGCCCCGACGCCAGTGGACACCAGGATCGACGCCAGCGTGACCGTGAGCGAGTAGGTGGGGAAGCCGAGGAAGAGCACCAGCCGCTGGATGAGCGAGACCTCGAAGAACATGAAGCCCATACCGAGGGCGAGGAAGTACACGGCCGAGGTGCCCTTGCGAGGCAGGGTGGACCAGATCCGCCGGACGGTGACGAACGGCAGCAGGAGGAACACCGCTCCGAGCAGCACCGCGATGGCGAGCAGCAGCAGCAGCACCCGCTCACCGACCGAGTCCTCCGTGTCGTAGGGGTTGATGGGATCGCCGAAGTGCTTCAACACCGTCGAGAACGGCGTGAAGTGCCAGAAGAACGGCCCGTTGTCACTGATGGGCCGCATGTCGTAGGGGTAGCTCGCGTACCAGGACTCGAGCTCGGTGGGACTCGCGGTGGCCACGATCGTGGCCGTCTCGCCCTCGACGGGATGGCCCGGCGCGTACCGCAGCACCGCACCCGGCACCGCGTCCATGGACGCCAGGATGTCGGCGACCTCCTGGTCACTGAACGGCTCCCGTTTCACCAGGATGGTGGAGAGGGCGCCCGGGCCCTCCGTCGGCGAGGTGATGACGATGAGGTGCCGGCCGGGATCGTCGACACCGATGTTCTCGAGCGCTCGCCGGGCGGTGCTCACGTACCGGGTCGTGCGGTTCGGCTTGGCCTCGAAGTTGATCTCGCCGAACTGCGCCGCCACGATGCCATCCGGCGTGAGGTGCGCGAGCGACTCCTCGATGGTCTCGGTGGTGTACAGGTAGCTCTCCGACAGCACGAACGCGCCCGAGGAGGCGGCGTTGGTGGCGGCGTAGCTGTCGGGGGCCGGGTACCAGATGAGATCGTAGTCACCCGAGGACCGCTTGAGGTAGGACCGACCGTCGCCGTTGACGTAGTTGACCTTCGGGTTCTCGGCCAGGTGACCGCTGTAGTCCGCGAACTCGTCGGTGACCAGCGAGTAGGTGACGGGATTGAGCTCGATGGCGTCGATCTGCTCGGCCCCGAAGTGCAGCGAGGCCAGGATCTCGTTACCCCCGGCGGCCCCGATGATCATGACGTTGTCACGGGTGGGGCCACTGGTCGCGAAGGGGAACCGCCGGGGGTCGCGGTCGAAGCGACCGAGCGTGGACGGGTCGCCGTCCCAGCGGTGGACCGCCGAGCCGAGCATGCCGTCGTGCAGCAGGAGACGGGCGTCGGGGCTGACCTCGTAGGCGTCGACCCGGAAGATCGCTCCCCAGCGGCTGAACAGATCCGACTCGTAGTGGTGGGCCTTGGTGGAATCGGCACGCACCTTCGGCACCAGCGACGGCGCCAGCACACCGAGCGCGAGCACCCCCGACAGCGTCATGCCGGCCATCCGCAGTGCCAGCCCCCGCCGCCACGCGAGGCGCAGCCCGGTGAGCGAGAGGATCAACCCGGCGAGCAGGATGGTGGTGACCGGCCCGATCCACAGCAGCAGGAACACCACCGACGCGCAGGCCAGGCCCGCGCCGAGGAGGTCCGCGAAGTACAACCGGCCGACGTCGCGCGCCCGGCGGCCGAAGAGGGTGGAGATCATCACCCCGATGGCCACGAACGAGGCGAACAGCGCGAGGCAGATCACGATCAGCAGTACGAGGTTGCCGACGGAGGCACGGGTGCCGTAGTCCCAGATGACGAGGCTGTCGATGGGGGTGCGGGCCACCACCACGAAGCCCACGAGCACGCTCAGCCCGGCGAACAGCAGCCCACCCGTCATCACGGTGTCGGTGGGGGTTCGCCGCAGACGGCGTGAGATGGCGACGATGACCCCGCCGGTGCCGAGACCGAGCAGCGAGAGCCCGATCACGAGGAACGTGTAGTAGTAGTAGAGCTTGAACGAGACGATGCGGGTGTAGCTCACCTCGAGCAGCAGCGAGGCGAAGCACATGAGCAGGATCTCGGCGTAGTAGCGCCGACCGCCCCCGCTCTCGTCGCCTTCGGGGAAGTCGTCCAGGTCGTCCTCGACGTGCGCCGAGCGGTCCGGGGCGTCGATGGTCTCGGTCATGGGGAGGGCGCAGCTCTCTGGTGTGGACGTCCCCGGCGCGCCGAGGGCCCGGGGTGGGGAACCCGTCGAGCCTAACCTCAGCCTCGAGCGCACTCAGAGCAGGCGTTCTCCCCTCACCGCGGTGCCCGGGGTGGGAGTCGAACCCACACGGTGGTAGCCACCTGGCGGGTTTAAGCCGCCTGCGTCTGCCGATTTCGCCACCCGGGCCCGGTGGCCACCGTAGCCCCGGCGGGATCGATGAGATCGGGGCAACGCTCGACCGCGCCCCACAGCACGGTGCGACACCGGTCGGCATCGGCACCCGACAACCCGTTGGCGACCACGACCCCCTCGATCATGTCGGCCAGGACGGCCAGCCACGGCCGACCCCTGACGCGCACCGACACCGTCGCCGCGCCGCCGGGCCGCCGGCGCAACGACCGCTCGACCCCCGGCAACCGGGGCGGGCTGCGAAAACCCGGCACCACCAGACCATCGGCGCGAGCCGCGTGCCCGAGCACCCGGGCGGCAGCGGCGAACCGGAGGCTGGTGGCTTCCATCTCGACCATCTTGCCGACGCCCACTGACAGTCAGTACCCTCGCCCGGCGGCGTGGTCTCCCCCAGCGATCCCGGCTCCACCGGGAGCTCCGACGAGCGGCCCACGAGGCTCCCCGCCGTCAGCCGGCTCCGTGCCCTCGCCGCGCACCCTGCTGCCCCGTTCGTGGTCATCGCCGCCTGCTGGGCTGCGATGCGCATCGCGGCGGCGTGGGGCGTGCAGCCCATGACGTTCCCCGACTCCGCCACCTACCGGGCTGCCGAGCCCCCCGGGCCTTACCCGGTTCTCAGCTTCACCGGGGGCGCTCCCCGATCGTGGGTCGTGCCGGCGTTCTACGCACTGTTCCCGAACGACCAGGCCAGGGTGGCAGCCCAGGTGGCAGTGTCCATCGGGGCGTGGCTGGTGCTGGCCGGGGTACTGGCCGGTGCGATGCGATCCCCGATCTGCCGGTACGGAGCGTTCGGGGCCGTGCTCCTGCTGGGCAGCACCCCCCAGGTCGCGGGCTGGGACCAGGCCATCCTGTCGGAGTCCCTGACGCTGTCGATCGTGGTGGTGGCCCTCGCCGCGTGGATCCGGGTCGCCACCCGACCGTCGCTCGCGGCGGCGGGCGCAGCCCTCACGACCAGTGCCCTATGGATCATCAGCCGGCCGTTCCAGTACACCCTGGCCCTCGGGCTCGCCGCGGTCTGCGGGCTGTGGGCCCTGCGTCGAGACCACCGGCGGCTCAAGCTCGGCCTGGTCGCCGGCCTGCTGGCGGTGGCCGGATGGTCGACGATCGTCTCACCCCGGATCAACGACGCCTACCGGGCCCGGGACGGCTACGGGGTCTCCTACTTCCAGGAAGCGTTCGGCCAGAACTTCTACAAGCGCTACCTGGGTGACCCCGAGGCCGAGTCGTGGTTCGCCGAGCGGGGCATGCCCGACTGGGAGGGCATGAGCGCCCCCAGCCAGTACACAGGCACCACGATCGACGACTACTGGGCATGGAAGGAGTTCTTCGCCGAGCTGCGCCGACGACCGGACTGGCTCGACTGGCTCGAACACCGGGGGCAGAGCGAGATCATCCGCTACAGCCTCACCCACCCGACGCGGGTGCTGGGCCAGTACATCGACCAGGTGCCCGAGATGCTGACCTCGCCGTGGAACCCCGCCTATGGCGAGCCGATCGACGTTCTGCCCGGACCCCTCGACCGGCTGTGGTTCCGGGGCTCGACGACGTCGATCCTGCGAACCGACGTCACCGCCTGGGTGCTGGTCACCGCCGCGCTGGCGGTCGTGGCCGCGGCCCGCCGGGCCCGCCCCTCCTGGCCCCTGGTGGCCACCGGAGCGGTCGTCGTGGCCGCCAGCGGCGCGTTCCTGTTCCAGGTGTGGTTGGCCTCGGCCTACGAGATCGCCCGCCATGCCGTGCCGGCCACCCACCTGCTGCGGATCGGCCTGCTGGTCATCGCCGCCGCCCTGCTCGACGCGCTCCTGGTGCGCGACCGGGGTCCGGGCCAGGCCTCGAGCGTCGAGGATCGGCGAGTGCCCCGCCGGGATCTACCATCGGTAGCGCCGGGCGGCAGGCTGGAGCCTTCACCATGACCAAGAAGATCGGCATCCTCATCGTCGCGTACAACGCGGCGTCCACCCTCCACGAAGTCCTCGATCGGATCCCGGCAGACTTCGCCCGCAGGGTCGAGCACGTGCTGGTCTGCGACGACGCCAGCCAGGACGCCACCTACCTGGTCGGGCTCGGCTACCAGACCCTCTCCGACCTCCCGCTGACCGTGATCCGCCACGCTCGCAACCTGGGCTACGGCGGCAACCAGAAGGCCGGCTACCGCTGGGCCATCGACCACGGGCTCGACATCGTGGTGCTGCTCCACGGCGACGGCCAGTACGCACCGGAGATGCTCCCCGAGATGGTGGCGCCTCTGGAGGCGGACGAGTGCGACGCCGTGTTCGGCTCTCGCATGATGGTGAAAGGCGCCGCCAGGCGAGGGGGTATGCCGCTCTACAAGTACGTGGGCAACCGGATCCTCACCACGGTCGAGAACACCCTCGTCGGCACGGAGCTCAGCGAATGGCACAGCGGCTACCGGGCCTACAGCGTGAGCGCGCTGCGGGACATCCCCTTCGAACGGAACTCGGACGGCTTCGACTTCGACACGGAGATCATCATCCAGCTCCACGAGGCCGGGAAGTCGATCCGGGAGATCCCGATCCCCACCTACTACGGCGACGAGATCTGCCACGTCAACGGTCTCGGTTACGCCCGGGACGTCACGGTCGACGCGCTGCGGTACCGCCTGCACCGCATGGGGTTCGGCACCGGCGAGTCGGCGTTCGCGCACACCGACTACGAGATGAAGCTGAGTCCCGGGTCCTCGCACGATCGGATCGTGTCCTGGCTGGCGAACCGGCCGCCCGCCAAGGTGCTGGACCTCGGCTGCGCCACCGGCCGCCTGGCGGAGGCGCTCCGCCAGGCGGGCCACCACGTGATCGGCGTGGACATCGACAAGTGTGAGGGTGTCGGTGAGCGGGTCGACGAGTTCCACCAGGCCGACCTGGCCGGGGGCATCCCACCCGAGGTGGGTGACGGCTTCGACGTGATCATCGCCGCCGACGTCCTCGAGCACCTGCCCGACCCACAGCGCCTCCTCACCCAGATCCGCGATCTGCTCAGCCCTCGCGGGGTGCTCATCGCCAGCGTGCCCAACTTCGGGCACTGGTACCCGCGCCTGCGCGTGCTGTCGGGGCGCTTCGACTACGACCGTCGTGGCATCCTCGACCGCGGTCATCTGCGGTTCTTCACCCGGGCGAGCTTCGAACGACTGGTGGCGGGATGCGGCTACCGCATCCGGCGCCGCACCGCCACCGGCATCCCTTTCGAAGTCACCGCGCGGGGCAGCCCCGACGGCCGGACAGCCGGCGCGGCCCGCGGTGTGCTCCCGACGCTGGACCGGGCAGCGGTCGCGTTGTGGCCGACGCTGTTCGGCTACCAGTTCGTGTACGAACTGGAACCAGTCTGACTGCCGCCGGCGGGTGTCCCTGCCCCTGCGTACGCTCGAACGCGTGGCGACCGATGACCCCGACCTGAACCCCGCCCAGCGGGAGGTGTTGGCCCTGCTGGGCGCGGCGCCGGCCGAGCGGCCGGTGTTCGAGTCGTCGCTGGCAGCCGAGCTCCAGCAGGCCCTCGTCGACGAGCTGGCCCCGGTCGCCGCTCTGGTGCCCGACGGCGACCCGCTGTTCGTCTCCAAGCATCACCTCACCCAGATCCACGCCTGTGAGGCGCATGCCCTGGCAGAGCGGGCTGAGCCGTTCGCCTGGTCGGTGCCCCGGGCCCGGGGCAAGGTGGCACACAAGGCGATCGAGCTCCTGCTCAACTGGCCGGGCAAGCCGAACCCAGCCGACCTGGTCGACGAGGCGATCGCCCGGCTCACCGAAGGGGTCGACGGGCTGGCCGGCTGGCTCCAGACCCGACCCGAAGCCGATGTCGCCGAGTTGCGGAGCGAGGCCTCCCAGCGGGTCACGACGTTCATGGAGTGCTTCCCGCCGCTCAAGTCTGACTGGTACCCGGTCCTCGAGCCCCGATGGCGGGTGGAACTGGTCGATGGGCGGATCGTGCTCTCCGGGCAGGTCGACCTCACCCTCGGCCGACCTCGCGGCTCGCAGGCGAGCAAGGTGCTGGTCGATTTCAAGACCGGGGGCGCCCACCCCAGCCACGTCGACGACCTGCGCTTCTACGCGCTGCTCGACACGATCCGGCTCGGCGTCCCCCCTCGGCTGCTCGCCTCCTACTACCTCGACAGCGGTCGAGCGCACGTCGAGCCGGTCTCCACGGACGTGCTGCACGCAGCGGCCCGACGCACCGCTGACGGGGTGCGGCGACTCGTGGAGCTTCTCCACGGGCACGCGGTAGCGAACCGCCAGCCCGGGTCACGGTGCCGGTGGTGCCCCGCGCTCGAGGGCTGCGCCGAAGGCCGGGTCCACCTCGACGAGGACCGCGGCTGATCAGCGGGCCCGCCCCGCCCGCGGGGCGACAGCACCCTCCTCGTCCATCCGCGCCACCCACCCCGTGCCGGCGCGCAACCAGCCGCAGATCAGCAGGAACGCGATCCCGGCCGCCGCCACGGTGAGGCGCGGGCCGACCAGGTGAGCCAACGACCCCTGCACGAGTGCACCGACCGGCAACGAAGCGGTGAGCAACATGATGTAGAGGGCGAGCACCTTGCCCCGCATGTCCTCGTCCACCTGGACCTGGATGGTGGTGTTGAGGGTGGAGGCGAGGGCGAGATAACCGCCACCGGCCACGACCAGCGCGAGCAGCCCGAGCAGGTACACCGGAGCCAGCGCGAACGCGGTGATGGCGATGCCGTAGACCACCACCGCGGCGGTGACCAGCACCGACCGGGCGATCCCCGAACCTGGACCCGCGACGAGCGGGGCAGCCAGCACCGAGCCCACCCCGAGCGCCGCGGCAAGCAGGCCGTAGGCGACGCCGCCCACCCCGAAGACGTCGTCGGCGAACACCACCAGGAGCTGGAAGACGGGGCTGCCGAGCGCGCCGAGCGCGGTGACGATGACCAGGCAGGCCAGGATGCCCGGGTAGCCGCGGACGTAGCGCAGGGTCCGGGCGAACTCGCGCCGCACACCGGCACCGCCGACCCGTCCGCGCCAGGAGCTGGGCACGTCGATGGCCAGGAGCGCCCCGATCACTGCCAGGAACGACGCCGCATTGGCCAGAAACGCCCAACCGGGCCCTGCGGTGCCCAACACCAGGCCACCAAGCGCCGGCCCGAACGCCCGGGCGGCGTTGAACTGGGTGGAGTTGAGGGTCACGGCGTTGAGCAACGCCTCCCTGGGAACCAGCTCGCTGACGAACGCCTGCCACGAGGGGATGTTGATGCCGCCGACCAGCCCGCTCAGGGCCACCAGCCCGACGATCACCCACACCTGGCGCACCCCCGCCGCCCACACCACCGCCAGCACCGCTGCCGCTGCGGCCTGGGCGCTCTGGGTGACGAGCAGGACGCGGCGTCGAGGGAAGCGATCGGCGATGGAGCCACCGAGCGGTCCCACCACCACGACCGGCAGGAACTGCACGAACCCTGCGAACCCCACCCAGAACGCCGATCCGGTGAGATGGAACACCACGTAAGGCACGGTGACGTTCTGGATCCAGCTCCCCGAGTTCGACAGCAGGGCTCCCACCCAGAACAGCGTGTAGTTGCGGTAGCGGAACGCGGCGAGCGCCTCGCGCAGCCCTGGACGGGTCGGAGGGTCCGACACCTGCTGAGCGTACCGCCGGCACTCCCCTACGATGAGGGGGTGGCGCCCGGCGAACCGATGAACGACGAGCAGCGCATCGCGGCGGCGGAGCAGCGCCTGGAGGCCACGTTGGCGGAGACCCTCGAGACCTTGCAGGAGACGGCCGAGCTCGCCGGGGACGTGGGGCGAGCCGACCCGTCGAGCGGCAGCACACTGGTCCCCGTCCCCGCGGTCGACCACGCCCGGGAACGCCTCGAGGACCCCCGGCGCAGCGACGTCGACGAATGGGGCCGCTCCGAGCACATGCGGGAGCTGGCACGCAAGCTCTACGAGCCCGTCTACTCGAAGTGGTTCCGAGCCGAGTGGGAAGGCCTCGAGCACATCCCGACCGAGGGCGGCGCGCTGCTCGTCGCCAACCACGCGGCGGCGATCCCGAGCGATGCGCCGGTGATCATGCACGGCATCGAGACCGAGCTGGGTCGTCCCGTCTACGGGCTCGCCGACCACCTGTTCAAGAGCCTCCCGGTGATCGGGGTGTACTGGTCCCGGCTGGGTGGCGTGGTTGCCCATCCGGACAACGCCTACCGGCTCCTGCGCGAACAGCAGCAACTCGTGCTGGTCTTCCCCGAGGGCAGCAAAGGCCCGGCGAAGCACTACAGCCAGCGCTACCGGCTACGACGTTTCGGGCGAGGCGGCTTCGTCGAGATCGCGATGCGAGCCGGCGTGCCGGTGGTGCCGATCGCGGTGGTCGGAGCCGAGGAGTCGATGCCGATCGTCTGGAAGTCGGCCACGCTGGCCAAGGCGCTCGGCATCCCCTACTTCCCGATCACCGCCAACCAGCTGCTCCTCGGGCCGGTGCTCGGCACCGTCGGTTACTTCCCTGCCAAGTTCCGGCTCCGGGTCCTACCGCCGGTGCACTTCGACGTGCCGCCCGACCAGGATCGCTACTCCCGCAGCCGGGTGATGGAGGAGAGCGAGCAGATCCGCGAGCTCATCCAGGCCGCGCTCTACGACATGCTCCGCAAGCGTCGATCGGTGTGGTTCGGATGAGCGGGCGACGGGTGCTCATCACCGGGCTGGCCACCTTCTGGGGTGGGCTGGTCGCCAAGCACCTCGAGGAGGACTCCTCCGTCGACGTGCTGATCGGGCTCGACACCCGGGAGCCGTCGGTCGAGCTCGAGCGCACCGAATACGTGCGCACCGACGAGAACTACTCGATCCTGGCCCGTATCGTGCGAGCCGCCCGGATCGACACCATCGTGCACACCTTCCTCGTCGTGGACTCCACGCAGATGAGCCGGCGCACGATGCACGAGATCAACGTGATCGGCACGATGAACCTCTTCGCCGCCGCGTCGGCCCCGGGGAGCACCGTGCGGGACGTGGTCGTGAAGTCCTCCGGCTGGGTGTACGGCACGGCCATCGAGGATCCCGTCTGGTTCACGGAGGAGACGCCCCGCAGCCATCCGCCGCGCACCGCCATCGAGCAGAGCCTCGAGGCCGTGGAGGGCTACGTGCGGGACTTCGCCGAGGACAACCCCCACGTCAATGTGACCCTCCTGCGGTTCTCGAACGTGCTCGGTCCCGACATCGAGACCCCGATCACCCGGGCCCTCGAGCTGCCGGTGGTGCCATCGGTGTTCGGCTTCGATCCCCGCATCCAGTTCGTGCACGAGGAGGATGTGATCCGCTCGATCCTGTTCGTGCTCGAGCGCCGTCTGCCCGGCATCTACAACGTCGCCGGTGACGGGCTGATCCCCTGGAGCGAGGTGGCCGCGATCTGCGGCAAACGCACCTGTCCCCTCCCTCCCGTCGGCACGGAGCTGGCCGCCTGGCCGCTTCGTCGGATCGGGGTGCCGCTGCCCGAGGAACTGCTCGACCTGCTGCGCTACGGCCGGGGTATGGACAACCGGCGCCTCAAGCGAGCGGGCTTCGAGTACCTCTACACCTCGGCCGGTGCCGTCGAGGCCTTCGTGGAGGCGCTGCGGTTGCGCCGGACCGTCGGGGGCACCCAGCCGGCCTACCGCTACGAGCGCGACGTCGAGCAGTTCTTCCGCCACTCGCCGGCCATCGTGCGCGACACCGGAGCGGGCTGAGCGATGCCGACGGTCCACCTGCGCGTCGACGACGGCGTAGCGGTGGTGACCCTCGACGACCCGGAACGGCGGAACGCGCTGTCGACCACGCTCGCCGGAGAGCTGGTGGCGACCCTCGACGCGCTGGACGCCTCCGACGAGGTCGGGGCGGTGGTGGTGACCGGTGCACCCCCGGCGTTCTGCGCCGGCGCCGACCTCTCCGAGCTGGGAACCTCCCGCGAGAAGGGCCTGCGGCGGATCTACGAGGGTTTCCTGCGGGTGGCCCGCATGACCGTTCCGACCATCGCCGCGGTGAACGGTGCGGCCGTCGGCGCAGGGATGAACCTGGCCCTGGCCTGCGACGTGCGCCTCGCCGCCCGGTCAGCTCGCTTCGACACCCGGTTCCTGCAGCTCGGGATCCACCCCGGCGGCGGGCACACCTGGATGCTCCGGCGGCTGGTGGGCGAGCAGGCCGCGGCGGCGATAGTGCTGTGCGGCGAGGTCCTCGACGGCGACGGTGCGGCCCGTTGCGGCCTGGCATGGCGCTGCGTCGAGGACGGCGCGCTCCTCGAGGAGGCCGGGGTGTTGGCCCGTCGGGCCGCCGCGGTGCCACGAGAGCTGGCCAGACGCACCAAGCAGACCCTGCGCGACGTGGCAGGCATCGCCGACCACGACGCAGCCGTCGAACGTGAGCTGCGACCGCAGCTGTGGTCGATGGATCAGCCCGAGTTCGCCTCCCGGCTGGCCGAGCTGACCCGGCGCATCAGTCGACCCACGCGCTGAGCAGCTCCTCCCGCCGCTCCACCCACTCCTCGGCGGTCATGGCGTACCGGACGTGGTCCTCCCACACTCCGTTGATCTCGAGGTAGCGCAGCGCGGTGCCCTCTTCGCGGATCGCCAACTTCTCCACCACCCGCCGGCTGGCGGCGTTGCGGGGAATGATGGCGATCTGCACCCGGTGCAGGTGCAGCTCCTCGAACACGAAGCGCAACAGCACCACCAGGGCCTCGGGCACGTAGCCGTTACCGGCCCGCTTCTCGTCGATCCAGTAGCCGATGTACGCGCTCTGGAACGGGCCCCGCTGCACCGACGACAGGTTGATCTCCCCTGCCAGCTCGCCGTCGACGAAGATCCCGAAGCCGTAGCCGGTGCCGAGCTGGCGCTCTCGCTGGCGGGCGCTGCAGCGCACGGCGAAGGCCTCCCGATCCTCGACCACGTCGGGTTGGCCGGGTACCCGCGCCGGCTCCCACTTGGTGAGCCAGTCGACGTTGCGCCGCCGAACCTCCTGCCAAGAGGGGAAGTCCGCCACGGTCAACGGCCGCAACAGGACCCTGCGCCCGAACAGCGTGGTCATCGTCCCAGCAGCTCCTCGAGTGCCCCGAGCAGGAGGGTGACGTTGCGCATGCGGGCGGTATGACCCATGCAACCGATCCGCCACACCGTCCCGGCGTACGGGCCGAGGCCAGCGCCGATCTCGATGCCGTAGCGGTCGAGCAGCAATCGCCGGGCCGCCGGCTCGTCCACCCCGGCCGGGAGACGATCGAGGGGCACCCACACGGAGGTGAGCTGGGGCAGCCGGTGACCCTCCGGCGCGAAGAGCTCCAACCCGAGCGCCTCCAGTCCCTCCTGCAACGCCTCGCCGCAGCTGCGGTGACGGGCCCAGGCCGCGTCGAGACCCTCGTCGAGGATCGCGCCGAGCGCCGCGTGCAGCGCGAAGACCATCGAGATCGGGGCGGTGTGGTGGTAGGCCCGAGCGCCCTCACCGGTGACGTAGCGGGCGATCATGTTCAGGTCCAGGTACCACGACTGCGGCCGGGCCAACAGCCGCTCGACCGCCCGGGGGCCGGCGGTGAACGGCGCCAACCCCGGCGGCGCGCCGAGGCATTTCTGAGTTCCGCTGTAGGCGAGATCCACCTGCCAGCCGTCGATCTCCACGGGGATCCCCCCGAGGGAGGTCACACAATCCACGACGAGGAGGGCATCGCCCTTCGCCGCACCCACGCAGGCCACGTCGTTGCGGACCCCGGTGGAGGTCTCGGCGTGCACGAGCGCGATCAGCTTCGGCGAAGGGTGGGCGTCCAGCAGCGCTTGGGGGTCGAGCGGCCGGCCCCACGGCGCCTCGACCCGGACCACCTCCGCCCCGCAGCGCGCCGCCACGTCGCACATCCGCTCCCCGAACACCCCGTTCACGCCCACGACCGCCACGTCGCCGGGTTCCACGACGTTGACGAACGCGGCTTCCATACCCGCGGACCCCGTGGCGCTGATCGGGAAGGTGAGCGGGTTGGCGGTGCGGAACACCTGCCGGAGGCGGTCGCCGGTCTCGTCCAGCAGCTCCAGGAACTCCGGGTCGAGGTGACCCAGCATCGGGCGGGCGAAGGCCTCCGCCACCTCCGGGTACGGGTTGCACGGGCCGGGCCCCATGAGGATGCGGTCGGTGCGGGCCATCGCGGGCGAGCCTAGCCAGCGATGCTCATGGCCAAGCCGTCGAGGATGTCGGCCTCCGAGACCAGGCACTCGGCGAAGCCGAGTCGGCGCATGATCGCCACCAGCACGCACATGCCGCCGACGATCACGTCGGCTCGGGCGGGCTCCAGGCCGGGGTTGTGGACCCGGTCCGCGAGCGGCTCGGTGGCCAGCGTGCGGAAGACGTCCTCGGCGGCGTCCTTGGTGAGCACGAAATGGTGGATCCGGTCGCGGTCGTAGGTGGCCAGGCCGATCTCGACCGCCGCGGCGGTGGTGACCGTACCGGCCAGCCCCACGAAGGTGGCCGCGCCGGCCGCGCCGGGGATGGCCCGCAGCACGTCGTCGAGATGGACGTCGGCCACCGAGATGGCCGCCAGGAGCTCCTCGGGCAGTGGCGGGTCATGGTGCAGGTAGGCCTCGGTCATCCGCACACAACCCATGTCGACCGAGATGGTGGCCTCGCAGGTGGTGGTGCCGTAGGCGAACTCGGTCGAGCCGCCGCCGATGTCGACCACCAGGAACGGTCCCCGCGCCGGGTCGAGCTCGGCGGTTGCACCGAGGAACGAGAGCCGGCCTTCCTCCTCGCCGGAGAGCAGCTCGGGTCGGACTCCGACGATCTCGGCCACCGCATCGAAGAAGTCGTCGCGGTTCACCGCGTCGCGGGCGGCCGAGGTGGCCCCGACCCGCAACCGCTCGACCCCGTGGCGGTCGATGACGGTGCGGTACTCGCGCAGCACCGCCAGCGTCCGCTCGATCGCCGCGCCCTCGAGCCGTCCGTTGCGGTCGACGCCCTCCCCGAGCCGGGTGATGCGCATCAGACGCTCGAGCGCCCGGCCATCCGGGCCTCGCACCAGGAGGCGCACGGAGTTGGTCCCGCAGTCGATGGCGGCCACCGGCGCGCTCATCCGGCGCCTCCCCCCGCGCCACCTGCCACCACGCGCTCGGCCGCCGTTCCCAGCCGGGCCGCCACCCACCTGCCGACCGGATCGTCACCCCCCGCGAGATACCAGGCGTAGTGGGCATGGAGGCACTTGACCCCCCGGCGGGTGCCACCCACCCCACCCGAGGGCCGGGGACCGGGGTGATCGGGGGGGATGGCCGCGTCGCGTTCCGCGGCGTACCGCTGGTGCGCTGCGGCCAGCTCACCGGGGTCGACCTCGGACTCGGCCCGACGCACCCCACCGGCAGATTCGAGCTCCCCCACCCGGCGCCGGAGCTCCGGGCTCACCAGCCAGTACCGGGTGGGCATGGGGGTGCCAGCGTCGAGGAACGGCTCGTTGCGGATGACCACCGGAGCGCCCTGACGGTCGCGCACCACCACCTCGTACGCACCCTGGGGAGGGCGGCCGAGCAGCTCCGCCACCTGTGCATCGTCGCCGTGGGTCACCTTCCTGATTCTCGCCCAACCCGTGACCTCCGGTGCACGAGCCCCGGGTCACGACGGGCCATCGGGTTAGAGTGTTGAGTCGCCTAGCTGGGAGGTCTGTCGTGTCCCGTACGTTCTTGCGCCGGTTGTCCTGCGCGGCGATTGTCGTGGCGGCGATCACCGCCACGGCATTGCCTGCCAGCGCGAACTCGGTGATCACCGCCACCTCGGTCTCGCTCAACAGCGCAGCGAACTGCTCCGTCGCCCATCTGGACATCGGGATGGAAGCGGGCACGGTGACCCACGAGGCCGGCTTCGTGACCGGCATCGACGGCCTGCTCGACTCCTTCATCCAGTCCAGCAGCTTCTCCGGCTTCAGCGGGACGTTCTCCACCTACGGCATGCCCATGCCGGACCAGCCCGACCGCACGATCATCGGCAGCTACGCCTGGATCGGTACCAACCCACCGAACGCAGCGAACACCGCCGAGTGGTTCGTGCTCTACCTCTGCGACCCGGCCGGGAACAACGAAGTGCTCGACACCTGCTACGGCGACTACGGCACCTGCCCCCAGACCGCGCTGGACGGGTTGCGACGGCTGATGTCGGTCGACGTCGATGACGAGACACCCGAACCGGGGCAGACCATCACCGTGCACGTCGCCCGCTGCATGTACCCGGTCGGCGTCACCCGGCTGCTCCAAGGCGACCTCGTTCTCGACTCCTACACCGTGACGGACGGCGAGACCTCCCAAGTCCAGGCCCGGGAGTTCCTCGTTGAGCTCACGGTGCCGGCGGACGTTCCCCCCGGCTCGTCGCTGTCGGTCGTGGTCGACTGCGGCTACGAGGACGGCCCCATCGTGTCCGGGAAACGCAGCCTGCAGGTCGCCGGCGAGTCCGTCACCACGACGACCTCCACCCCCGCCTCACCCACGACGACCGCCGCCTCCCGAGCGGTCACCGCCACCCCGACCTTCACGGGCTGACTTCGGAACCACCCCTGGTGGTCCCTCACCCCTGAGGGTCAACCGCTCAGGCTCAACTCCGGCGCCGGCGTGACCGGCGGATGACCGCGCCCAGCGCCAGGACCGCGGTCACGACCCCGAGCAGGGGCAGCATCCGCTTCAGGAGCGATGGACCGGCCACACCGAGCAGGTCGATCGGCTCCGGCTCCGGCTGAACCAGCCGGAGTGGGCCACTGCCCCCCGCCTCTGCCGACACGGGCGGCTCAGCCGGCTCGGCGGCCTGCTGGCTCGTGGACTCCGGTGCCGGTTCGAGCGGCGGCGGGACGAGCGGCGGCGGTTCGATCGGTGCCTGCTCGGGCGGCATGGCCTCGGACGCATCACCGAGGACGGTGCTCTCGAGGTTCTCCACGAACTGCGCGAGCAGCTTCTCGCTCACCTCGGCCAGCGCCCCTCGCCCGAACTGGGCCACCTTGCCGGTGATGGTGAGATCGGTGCGGATCTCGACCCGGGTGCGCTCGCCGTTCGGCACGAGCTGGGCGGTGATCGTGGCGCTGGCGTTGCCCTGACCCCTGGTGTCCCGACCCGCGGCCCGCAGCACCGCCCGGTACGAGGAGTCATCGCGCTCGGCGAAGCTGGCCGTCCCCTTGTACTGGGCGGTGATGGGACCGACCTTCACCTTCACCACCCCGCGGTAGTCCTCGCCCTCGACGCCCTCCAGCTTGGCGCCCGGTAGGCAGGGGGCGATCCGCTCGAGATCGGTGAGCACCGACCAGGCCTGCTCGACGGGTGCGCGCACCTCGAACTCGTTCGTCAGCTCCACCGGCCCAGATCCTCCAAGGTGTCGACATCTGTCGGGTCGCCGACGCACGCTACCTCCGCCACCAGCTCGGGCCTCGCCCGCATCAGGGCCCGAGCCCCCTCGTCTCCGCGGGCGGGCAGGAGATCCCAGATCTCGCGGGCGAGGCGGACCGGATGCCCGCGACGGCCGCCGTAGGTCGCCACCGCGATCGGCAGGTCCGTGCGCGCGGCCACCGCCCGCCACGCGATGGGCGGGACCCGGGGTTGGTCACCGAGGCCGACCACGATGGCGGCAACCTCCCGCTCCCGCACGGCCCCGAGCGCAGAACCGAGCGAGGTGGCCACGCCATCCCCCCACCGCTCGTTGCGTACGCGGGTCACGCCGGCCGGGATCACCCCGCCCAGATCGACCGCGCCTTCCACGACCATCACCTCCCCGATGCCGGCGTCCAGCGCGGCGTCGATCGCCCAGGTGACCAGCGGACGGCCGTCGAGGGGCGCGAGCAGCTTGGGAGCCTGGCCGCCGAAGCGGTGACCGGCTCCGGCGGCCAGGACCACCGCCACGACCGGGCCGGATGCAGGTGCGGTCATGGCCCACGAGGGTAGGTAGCGTGGGCTCGGTGAGCGACTTCCCCTTCGAACGACCGCTGGTCGATGTCACCCTCTTGCTCGCGGACGCGGCGCAGGTCGCCGACGGCAAGCTCTACGTGCTCGGTGGAGGCGTGCAGGTGATCGGGCCACAGCCCCAGCCGCTCGCGGTCGCGTTGCTCATCAAGGTGCCATGGGATCGCGCGAACATCACCCACGACTGGCAGCTCGAGCTGCTCGACGAAGATGGGATGCCCGTCATGCACAACGAGATGCCGTTCCTCATCGGAGGGCAGTTCGAAGCCGGCCGGCCTCCCGGCTGGCCGGTGGGCACGCCGCTGCCGGTGCCGCTCGGAATCACCTTCCACGCACTGCCCGTCCAGCCCGGACACCGCTACACGTGGCGACTGGCGATCGACGGCACCAGCGAGCCCACCTGGCAGGCGAGCTTCGGGGTGAAGGCATGACGGTCCCGCTGCAGATCCAGGTCAACGGGGTACCGCGCGCCGACGAGGTCGAACCGCGGCTGCTGCTGGTCCACTACCTGCGCGACGTGGTGGGGCTCACCGGCACGAACGTGGGGTGTGACACGTCTTCGTGCGGGGCGTGCACGGTGCTGCTCGACGGCGAGTCCGTCAAGTCGTGCACCGTGCTGGCCGTCCAGGCCGATGGGTGCTCGGTCACCACCATCGAGGGACTGGCCTGCGGCGATCAGCTGCACCCGGTGCAACGGGCTTTCCACGAGGAGCACGGCCTGCAGTGCGGGTTCTGCACCCCCGGCATGATCATGGCCGCGGTGTCGCTGCTGTGCGAGACGCCCGAGCCCACCGAGGAGGATGTACGCCGCGGGCTCGAGGGCAACCTCTGCCGCTGCACCGGCTATCACAACATCGTGGCGGCGGTGCTGCGCGCCGCGAAGGAGCAGCGGTGATCCCCGCCGCCTTCGACTACGAGCGGGTCGACACGGTCGACGGCGCGCTGACCTTGCTCGCCGAACACGGCGACGAGGCGAAGCTGCTCGCGGGCGGGCATTCGCTGATCCCGCTCATGAAGATGCGCCTGGCGGCGCCCGCGGTGCTGGTCGACGTCGGTCGGGTGGACGGGCTGTCGTTCATCCGCGATGCGGGGGACCATCTGGCCATCGGTGCGCTCACCCGACATCGGGACCTCGAGGTCTCGCCGGTGCTGGCGGAGCACGCCCCGCTGCTGGCCCACGCGGCCAGCCACGTCGGCGACCCCCAGGTGCGACACCGGGGGACGATCGGCGGGTCGCTCGCCCACGCGGACCCAGCCTCCGATCTGCCTGCGGTGGTGCTGGCGTTGGGCGGGACGCTCGTGGCCCGGGGGCCGGGCGGCGAGCGACTCATCCCTGCGAGCGGGTTCTTCCGGGGCTTCCTGGAGTCGGTGCTCGAGCCGACGGAGATGCTCGTCGAGATCCGGATCCCGAAGCTGGCCGGCGCCGGGTGGTCGTTCCAGAAGTTCACCCGCCGAGCGCAGGATTGGGCCATCGTGGGGGTGGCCGCCGTGCGATCCGAGTCGCACACCGGGGTCGGCCTGGTCAACATGGGAACCACACCGCTGCTCGCCAACGCCGTGGTGGAGGCGCTGGAGGGCGGGGCCAGCCCGGAGGAGGCGGCGGCGCTGGCCGCGGTGGGTACCGAGGCCCCGACGGATGGCAACGGCACGGCGGCCTACCGGGAGCACCTGGCACGGGTACTCGTGCGGCGCGCCCTGCAGGAGGCGGCGCGACGGGCCGTCGCCGACGACTGATCACGCCGCCTCTCTCCAGCGGTTCTGTTCATCCGGGCGCGGCTCATGGCCGCGCTCCGGTGAACAGTTCGGCACCTCCACCCGTTCCGTTCAGCCGAACGCGGTCACACGCCGCGCTCCGATGAACAGTTCGGAAGTACCCAGCGAACTGTCCACCCACACGCGGTCGCAGACCGCGAATCCGTGAACAGTTCGGAGACGAGGGGGTGCTCAGCGGTGGATGGGGCCGTTGCCGTCGCGCAGCGAGGGGACCACCGCGCCGGTGCGGGCGGCGATGATCTCGGCACAGATCGCCACCGCCGTCTCCTCCGGTGTGCGGGCCCCCAGATCCAGCCCGATGGGGGCCATCAGCCGGGAGAGCTCCTCCGCGCGCACCCCGGCCGCTCGCAGCCGTTCCACCCGCTCGGCGTGCGTGCGCCGGCTGCCCATGGCGCCGAGGTAGCCCACCTCCGTTCCCAGGGCGGCCACGATGGCGGGCACGTCGAACTTGTGGTCGTGGGTCAGCACGCAGATCGCGTCGCGGGGGCCGAGCTCAGCACCGAGGCGGTCGAGCAGCCGGTCCGGCCAGTCGACCACCACGTCGTCCGCCTGGGGGAACCTCGCTCGGGTGGCGAACACCTCCCGGGGATCGCACACCGTCACGTGGTAACCGAGCAGCTTCGCCTGCGCGACCAGCGCGGCGGTGAAGTCAACCGCACCGATGACGACCATGCGCGGCGGTGGCGTGTGCGCGTCGATGAACACCGTGACCGCGGATTCCCGGGCCTCGCCGTGCTCGCCGTAGTGGCGAACCACCGAGCGCCCGGCTGCCAGCTCACCACGGGCGTCACGGGCCACCACCCGGTCGAGATCCGGATCGCCGAGCGATCCGTGGACGGCGTCAGGGGTGACCACGATCGACGAACCGCGACCACGACCGTCCACGACGGTCACCACCGCGACCGCCCCACCCTGGTGGAGCGCGCCAGCCAGGCGATCGACCAGCGACCAGTCGACCACTTCGATGAACACACGGATCGTGCCCCCACAGGTCAGGCCCACCGCGAACGCCTCGTCGTCGCTGTAGCCGAACGACACCAGCCTCGGCTGCCCATCCTCCAGGACCCGCCGGGCCTCCTCGACCGCCGCCGCTTCCACGCAGCCGCCGCTCACGGCGCCGGCCACCTCCCCTCGCTCGCTCACTGCCATCGCCGCGCCCGGCAGCCGCGGCCCCGAACCGTCCACCTCCACCACCCGGACCAGGGCGGCCCGCAGGCCCTCGGCCCGCCAGCGGGCCAGTTCGCCGGTGAGGCCCTTCACCGGCACGTCCCTCCGGTCACGCGGTCTCCCAGATGAGCACTTCCGCGCCGTTCGGCCCTGCGGTGAAGGTGCGGGTCCCGGCTGCGGTGAGCCGGACGGCGTCACCCTGCGCCAGCGGTCCCGCGCCGTCGAGCTCACCACCCCCTACAGCCACGAAGACGTGCACATGCGGCGCGTCGGGGACGACCACGGTGGTGCCGGCCGCCAACCGGCCGGCGAACAAGGTGGCGTCACGTTGGTTGATGGTCACCGCGCCCCGCCCCGGTCGACCCGACGCCACCGCCACCAGCCCTCCCCGTTCCAGGTCGGCCTCGACATCGACCTGCTCGTAGGAGGGCTCCAGGCCCTCGGTGTCGGGCAGCACCCACATCTGCACGAAGTGCACCGCCAGCGCCGCGCTGGGGTTCATCTCCGAGTGGCGGATGCCGGTGCCCGCGCTCATGCGCTGCGCGACTCCCGGGCGGATGACGCCGCGGTTCCCGAGCGTGTCGCCGTGCTCGAGCTCCCCGTCGAGCACCCAGGTGACGATCTCCATGTCCCGGTGGAAGTGCGGGGGGAACCCCGCCTCGGGGGCCACCACGTCGTCGTTGTGCACCAGCAGCAGCCCGTGGTGAGTGTTGGTCGGGTCGTAGTGCCCGCCGAAGCTGAAGCTGTGCCAGGAATCGAGCCAGCCCAGGTCGGTGTGGAATCGCTCCCCGGCTCGCCGCACGTCGATCGGTGTCGCGTCCCCGGCCATGGTGGTCACGCTCGCTCGAACACCAGCTGCACCTCGAGCTCACCGACATCGTCGGCGGTGACGATCGGCAGGCGGGGCGGGTCGATGCCGTAGTCGGCGAGGATCACCTGGGTACCGCCGGCCACGCTGATGGTGGAGCCGTTCCACGTGGCTCGCAGCGACAGCTCCACCTGCTTGGTCACCCCGTGGAGGGTGAGCTCGCCCACCGCCGTGACCTCGACGGACTGGCCGACCACGATCCCCGAGGGCAGCGCGATCGGCTCGGTGAGCCGGAAGGTGGCGGTCGGGAAGGAGTCGGTCTGCAGGGCGTTGCCGCGGATGAACGAGTCCCGGCGGCTCTGGTCGCTGGCCAGCTTCGTGAGGTCGACGTCGATGCTGGCCTCGGTCACCGATCCGCCGGTGATGGTCATCGTACCGGTGACCGCAGGAGTGCGTCCCACGGCGGTGTTCTTGATGGTCTCGCCGGCGAAGAGCTCCTGGATGCGATAGCCGGCGAACACGTCGTCGGCGGGGGCGATGCGCCACGTGCCGTCCGGCGACGGTGCACCGCCAGGGTCGGTCGGATCGGTCGGGACGGTCGACTCCGTGCGCACGGGCACACTCGCCCGCTCGGGGGCATCGGAGCGCAACACGAACCACCAGAAGGCGAAACCGCCGAGCAGCACCACGGCGACGCAGGCGATCAGGGCGTACTTGGCCGACTTCTGCACGAGCTGCTACTCCCGGTGCTGGCGAGCGAACCGCACAGCCAATCTAGGCCCGATCCACCACACTCACCGGGTCAGGGGACGAGACGGCGGAACCCCCGCTGTGCGAACCAACCGAGGAGCACGGCGCTGGCGGCGAGCGCGATGAGGCCCGGCCACGTGTCGTGCCAGGTGACCTCGCCGAGGAAGCCCTGCCGGGCCATCGTGAGCACGTAGGTGAAGGGGTTCCGGGCCGCGACCCAGTGCAGCCAGCCGGTCATGACCTCCAAGGGCACCTGGCCGACCGAGAGGAACATCGCCACGAAGATCCCCGCCTGCACCAGCGCACCGGCTCGCTGCGATCGAGCCCGGTACACCACGCCGAGCCCCCACAGCCCTGCCAGCACGGCCACCCCCAGCGTGGCCACCAGCAACATCACGAACCCCGCCGGCCCACCGTGGATGCGAGCCCCACCCAGGTAGCCCACCGGCAGAACGATCGCCAGCGGGAGCAGCGAGCGCAGCATCGTGAACAGCAGGGGCCCGACGACCAGCGCGGGGCGAGCCACGGGGGCGGCGAGCAGGCGATCGAAGAAGCCGTTCTCGAGGTCTCGCCCGGCGCCGAACGCCGCGCCGAACCCCGCGAACGCGGCACCCTGCAGCACGGCGAAGGGCACCATCCAGTCGAGGATGTTGCCGGTCGGGAAACCGGGGATGTTGGTGATGGCGCTGAACGCACCGCTGAACGCGATGGTGAAGAACACGGGCATGACCACCACCGGGATCACGGTGACCGGCACCCGCACCAGCCCGATCACCCCCCGCCACGCGAGCTGGCGCACCACCGCCACCATCACGCCGACCTCAGCCGGCGGCGGAACTGCCGGGTGGCCATCACCGCCGCCACCGCCGCGAGCCCGGCCGCGACAGCCACCGCGGTGAGCGCGTCGGTCCAGTCGAAGCCGTACACCACCAGCGACCGCAAGGCGTCGATCATCCACGTGATCGGGTTGCGCTCCGCGACCGACTGGTACCAGCCCTTCATGAGCGCGGTGGGGAAGAACGCCGAGCTGACGAACACCAGCACGAACAGCAACGGGAACGCGTTCTGCACCGCCTCCTGGGAACCGGAACGCAACCCGATCGCCGCCGCGAACCCACCCACCGCCAGGGCGAGCAGCATGGCGGTCACCACCAGCACGACCACGGCCGCCAACCCGCCCTCGATGGGTGCGCCGAAGGCCACGAACACGCCCACGAAGATCAGCGCCTGGCACGCACCCAGCACTGCCGAGCCGGCGAGACGCCCCACGAGGATCGACGTGCGGGCCACGGGCGAGGCGAGCAGGCGCTCGAAGAAGCCGTTCTCGATGTCGAGGGCCACGTCGGACCCCCCGATGATGCCGCCGAACATCACCCCCTGGGTGAGGGTGCCGGGCAGGAGGAACTGCAGGAAGGACACCACCGGCGGGAAGCCCAGCGACGCCAGCGCCTGCGGCGCCCGGTTGAACGCCGCGGCGTTCACCGCGGCGATGAGCAGGGGGAAGATGATCGCCGGGAACCACATGGTGGGCTGGCGGGCCGTGCCGACGATCGACCGGCGGGCCAGCTCCGCCGTCTGGGCAGCAGCGACCGGTATCGGAAGCCGCGCCCCCGGGGAGATGGTCGCGGCGGTCACGACGGCGCCACCGCCTCCTCGGGCTCCGCGCCCTCCAGGCGCCGCCCCGTGGCATCGGCGAACACGTCGTCGAGGCTCGGCTGCAAGAGCTCCATGTGCTCGACCGAGGCCCCGATCTCGTCCAGGAGGCGCACCACCTCGGTCATCTGCTGGGCTCCGCCGACCAGACCGATGGCCAGCTCACCGGCTCGCAGAGCGGGGCGCTCGGCGCCGAAGCGGGCACAGAGCTGCTGGCGGGCGATCTCGTGGTGCGTGGGGTCGATCTTGAGGGTCAGCGTCGGCGCGCCCACGGCTTCCTTGAGCTTGGCGGGCTCGCCTTCACGCACGATCCGACCTCGGTCGATGATGGCGATCCGGTCCGCGAGCTGGTCGGCTTCCTCGAGGTACTGGGTGGTGAGGAACACGGTGGTGCCCTGGTCGCGGTTGAGCTTGCGCACCTCGTCCCACAGGCTGATGCGGCTCATCGGGTCGAGGCCGGTGGTCGGCTCGTCGAGGAAGAGCACCGCCGGTTCGTGGATCAGCGACAGCGCGAGGTCGAGGCGCCGGCGCATGCCCCCGGAATAGGTGCCGACCCGCCGGTCGGCGGCAGCAGCGAGCCCCACCCGCTCGAGCAGCTCGGCGCCGCGGGCCTTTGCCTCACCCCGGCTGAGACCATGCAAGGTCGCCTGCAGGCGTAGCAACTCGTTGCCGGTCATCAGCGGGTCGATGGCCGCGTCCTGGAGGGCGACGCCGATCGAACGACGTACCGCGGGCGCTTGGGCCACGACATCGAAGCCCGCCACCCGGGCGGTCCCGCTCGTGGGGGTCAGCAGCGTGGTGAGCATGCGCACGCAGGTCGACTTGCCGGCCCCGTTCGGGCCGAGGAACCCGAAGATCTCGCCCTGCTCGACGGTGAGGTCCACCCCGTCGACCGCGACGAGGTTGCCGAAGCGGCGCACCAGCCGCTCCGCTTCGACCACTGGGGACATCAACGCACCTCCATCGGTTGGGTCGCTCGGGTCG
This sequence comes from Rhabdothermincola sp., assembly GCF_036846205.1. Classification (NCBI taxonomy): domain Bacteria; kingdom Bacillati; phylum Actinomycetota; class Acidimicrobiia; order Acidimicrobiales; family Iamiaceae; genus Rhabdothermincola; species Rhabdothermincola sp. The sequence continues at coordinate 54,718 of NZ_DAIUCK010000004.1, forward strand.
CCTCCTCGACCGCCCGCCAGACCCGCTCGGCGGTGAGGGGCATGTCGATGTGCCGCACCCCGAGGTGCGCCAGCGCGTCGATGACCGCGCTCTGCACGGCCGGGGTGGCGCCGATCGTTCCTGACTCGCCGATGCCCTTGGCCCCGAGGGCGTTGACCGGGGTAGGGGTCTCGAGGGTGACCAGCTCGAACGAGGGAAGCTCGGCGGACGAGATCATCCCGTAGTCGGCCAGGTTCGAGGTGGTGGGGTTGCCGTCGGGGTCGTAGCGGACCTCTTCCAGCAGCGCCTGGGCGACGCCCTGGGCAATGCCGCCGTGGCGCTGGCCCTCGACGATCAGCGGGTTCACGATGCGCCCGGCGTCGTCGCAGGTGACCATGCGCACCAGCTCCACCCGCCCGGTCTCGACGTCGACCTCCACCACCGCGAGATGGGCGCCGAAGGGGAAGGTGGGGCTGGTGGTCGAGTACATCACGATCTCGGCCAGCCCGGCACCGGTCACGGGGCCGGCGGCAGCGGCAGCGTCGAGCCCGGCGGCGGCAGCCACGTCCGCCCAGCTGCAGTCCACCTCGGGAAGGCCGCCGACGTGGAACCGCCCGGTGCGGGTGTCGAGCGAGATGTCGGCGGCGGGGGCGCCGAGCAGGCCGCCGGCCACCTGCCGGGCCCGATCGATGAGCCGGGCCGTCGCCTCGTGCACCGCCGAGCCACCGACCTGCAGCGAGCGCGACCCGAAGGTGCCGCTCCCCTCGGCCACCCGGTCGGTGTCGCCGTGGACCACCTCGATGCGCTCCAGCGGGATGCCGGTGAGGTGGCTCACGATCATCGAGAACGACGTGGCGTGGCCCTGCCCGTGCGCCGAGGACCCGGTGAACACCGTCACCCGGCCGTCCGGGTGGACCTCGACCTTGGCATATTCCTCCTGGCCCGCCCCCGGGCCGGCGGTGATCTCCACGTAGACACTCACCCCGATGCCGAGCAGGCGGGTGTCGTCACGGCCGCGGCGAGCCGCCTGCTCGGCCCGGAGCTGATCGATGCCGGCCGCGTCGAGGACCAGGTCGAGGGCCCGCTCGTAGTCGCCGGTGTCGTAGACGGTGCCCACCGCCGTCGTGTACGGGAACTTCTCCGCCGGCACCAGGTTGCGTCGCCGCACCTCGATCGGGTCGAGGCCGATCTCGGCGGCGAAGAGGTCGACGGCCCGCTCGATCGCCGCGGTGGCCTCCGGACGCCCCGCCCCCCGGTAGGCCTCGGTCGGAGTGGTGTTGGTGACCACGGAACGGGCCTCGAACTGCGCGGCGGGGATGTCGTAGACGCCGGTGGTCATGGTGCGGGTCATGAAGGTGAGCACCGAGCCCATGCTGGGGTAGGCGCCGCAGTCCTGCACCACCGACAGCCGGTAGGCCTCGATGGTGCCGTCACGCCGGCCTCCGATGGTGATCTCCTGCACCTGGGCCCGGCCGTGCGGCATCCCCACCATGCTCTCGGAGCGGGTCTCGGTCCACCGCAACGGCCGCCCGAGGCGGCGGGCCAGGCTGGGCAGAACGAGCTCTTCGGGGGTGGGACTGATCTTCGCGCCGAAGCCGCCGCCCACGTCGGGGGCGATGACGTGCACGTCGGCTTCGTCGAAGCCGTACAGCTCGGCCAGCTTGGTCTTGACCGAATGCGCGGCCTGGGTGCTGATCCACATGACCAGCCGGCCACCACTCCAGGCCACCGCGGCCGAGCGCACCTCGAGCGGGCAGGCGGCGAGGCGCTGGTTCACGAGCCGTTGGCGGACCACCACCTCGCAACCCTCGAAGAGGTCCGGACCAGGTGGTGGCGGGGCGATGGCGGTGTTGGTGCCCGCCTCCGGGAACAGCAGCACCTCGTCGCGCAGCGCCTGCTCGACGTCGACCACCGCGGGAAGCGGCTCGTAGTCGACGATCACCAGCTCGGCCGCGTCCTCCCCCTGCAGCGGGGACTCGGTGACCACGGCCACGATGGGCTCGCCGACGAAGCGCACGGTGCCGGTGGCCAGCCAGGGTCGAGCCATGGGGTCGGGGATCATGCCGGGGATGTAGGAGCGAGGCGGGGGGAGATCGTCGAGGTCGTCCGCGGTGAACACCCCGAGCACCCCGTCAGCCCCGCGGGCGTCATCGACGTCGACGCCGGCGAGGCGGGCGTGGGCCATCGTCGAACGAACGAAGGTCACGTACGCGGCGCCGTCGAGGCGCTCGTCGCGCACGTCCGCACAGTAGGTGCCACCCACGGTCAGGAACGTCCGATCCTCGACCCGAGCGACCCGCTCCCCCAGTTCGGTCACCGGGGCAGGCTACCGCCGTCGACGGCGATGCTTGCGCTCGTACATCACTCCATCGGCGCGGCGGAGCAGGTCGGTCGGGGTGTCACCCGGCCGGGCGCGGGCCACACCGACACTCGCGCCCGGGATCCAGGACCCCCCGTCCCAGGTCACCGGGACATCGAGGACCGACTCGAGACGCCCGACGATCTCCTCGTCCCGGACGTCATGGACATCTCGGAGCATCACGACCAACTCGTCACCCCCGTGACGACCCACCGCATCACCGGGCCGCACCGAGTGAACCAGCCGCTCACTCACCGCACGCAAAACCAGGTCGCCGACCTCGTGGCCGAATCGATCGTTGCAATCCTTGAAGCCGTCGAGATCGATGAACGCGACGACCACCGAGGGCGCTTCGGCCAGGGCTTCCTGCAAGACCTGTTCGAACGCTCCACGGTTCAGCAGGCCGGTCAAGGGATCCCGTTCGGCCCGGTACCGCAGCTCCGCGGTGTCGGTGACGTCGGTGAGCAGACCGATCACGCTGGGTTCGTACCCCGAGGTGTCGACCCGACGGCAATGAAGCGAGAAGACCCGCTCACCATCGCCGGCGCGGATCTCGATGGTGTCGGTGTCGCCTGCCGCACCGCCGACGAGACGAGCCCACCGCCCGTCGAAGCGCTCGCGCTCGTCCGAGTGCACGAGGTCGCGCACCCCCTCGACCGGCCCGCACGCCGCCACGAGCGCGAGCCAACGGCTGTTGCCGAACGTGATCCTCCCGCGCTGATCCGCCCGGAAGACCGCCACCGGTATCTCCTCGGCGAGCGAGCGGAACTCTTCCCGGCTCGCGCGCAACGCACCCTCCCCCGAGAGCGGATCGGAGATCTCCACCGACGACACGGTGACCACCCCGGTCTCGTGCAACCGGTTGGTGAGCGTCGACTCGATCCAGCTCGCGCTGCCGTCGGGCTTGAGGACCCGCAGGCGCACCACCCCCGTGGCGAGCGGGACGGACAGCACGTCCACCCACAAGCGGGTGACCGTGTCGTGGTCATCAGGGTGGATCACCTGCATCACCGGGACGCCCTTCAACTCCTCGGGTGCCCGCCCGAAGACCCGATCGGCCGCGCCCTGCATCCGGACGATGACCGCCATCGGGTCGAGCTCGTGGTACACCCAGGTCGGCACCCGGTAGCTGGCTGAGACCAGATCCGCCTCCTCGACCCGGACCGGCTCACCGAGGGCCCAGCCGAGCAGCGTGGCCCGCACCTGCGGCTGGTGGAGCAGGCTCAGGATCCGCAGCTCCAGCTCACACCAGCCATCGCCGGCCCGAAGCCGCACGTGGAACCGGCGGAGCTCGCCGGGGTGGCCGACCGCCTCCCACCAACCCTTGACCACCCGGGCCCGATCCTCCGGGTGCACCGTGCTGAGCTGCTCGATCCAGCGTTGCCGGCCGGCAAGGGCCTGGCAGGCGAGCGGCTCCGGTAGCGGCACCGGCTCCGTCGACTGGTCGTGCGCGATGACCGCGTCACAGCCTGCGAAGGCGTCGAGCAGCTCCTCGTCGGTCCAGGTGGCTGGGATCACCGCCTCTCCCATGACCTCCCATCGGCAGATGCCCGGCTCCAGTTGACGCCCCCCGACCGCCAGCGGCCCGCCTGAGGGCACCCACCCCGGAGTGCATGACGTCCAGAAGCAACGACCGGAAGGCGCGCCTACGGCTCCACGCGCTGGCGGAGCCGGTTGAAGGGCCACACGTCGGGCACCTCCACCGGGTCCTCGGGCGGCGGGAGCACCTGGTAGACCTCCTCACCCGGTCTCGCCAGCCCGAACTGCTCTCGTGCCAGGCGCTCGACCTCCGCGTCGGTACCCAGCAGATCAACCTGGTGCTGCAGCTCGGCGTTGCGCGCCGTGAGCTCGTCGAGCTGCTCCTCCGCAGCGGCGATCGCCGCCCGCTGGCTCAGGTAGGTGCGCGTCGGGAACACCCCGAGAAACAGCACCCCGCAGGTCACCACCGCGATCAGCAGCGGCCAGGCCAGCCGACGAAGGAGCCTCACCCGCGAGCCGTCCCCCTGGCCAACGCGGCCGATCCCCAGTAGGCCGCAGCTTCCGCGAGGTCCTCTTCGATGCGCAGCAACTGGTTGTACTTCGCCACCCGGTCGGTGCGCGCCGGTGCACCGGTCTTGATCTGCCCGCAGTTCGTGGCCACGGCCAGGTCCGCGATCGTGGCGTCCTCCGTCTCACCGGAGCGATGCGACATGACCGCGGTGTACCCGGCACGGTGCGCCATCGCCACCGCGTCCAGTGTCTCGGTGAGGGTGCCGATCTGGTTCACCTTGACCAGGATCGAGTTGGCCACGCCGGTGTCGATGCCCCGACCCAGCCGCTCGGTGTTGGTGACGAACAGGTCGTCGCCCACGAGCTGGACCCGCTCCCCGATGGCCTCGGTCAGCAGCTTCCAGCCTTCCCAGTCCTCCTCGGCCATGCCGTCTTCCACCGAGACGATCGGGTAGCGGCTGACCAGGTCGTCGAGGTAGGCGACCATCTCCTCGGGGGCGAGGGTGCGACCCTCACCGGCCAGCGCGTAACGGCCGTCACGGAACAGCTCCGTCGACGCCGCGTCGAGGGCCAGCACGATGTCCTCGCCCGGGGTGAAGCCGGCTTGCTCGATCGACTCCAGCAGCAACTGCACGGCCTCCTCGTTCGAGGCCAGGTTCGGAGCGAAGCCCCCCTCGTCGCCGATGGCACTGGACAGGCCCCGCTCGCCCAGAACCTTCTTCAACACGTGGTACGTCTCGGCCCCCCAACGCAGCGCCTCCGAGAACGACGCCGCGCCGACCGGCATGATCATGAACTCCTGGAGGTCGACGTTGTTGTCCGCGTGCTCCCCGCCGTTGAGCACGTTCATCATCGGCACCGGCAGCACGTGCGCGTTCGTACCGCCGACGTAGCGGTACAGCGGCAACTCGAGCTCGGCGGCGGCGGCCTTGGCCACCGCGAGCGACACCCCGAGGATCGCGTTGGCCCCCAGACGCTCCTTGTTCGGTGTGCCGTCCAGGTCGACCAGCACCCGGTCGATGTCGCGCTGGCTCAACGCATCGAAGCCCACCAGCACATCGGCGATCTCCTCCTCGACGTTGGCCAGGGCCCGCTGTACACCCTTGCCGCCGTAACGCTCGTCGCCGTCGCGCAGCTCCACCGCCTCGAACCGGCCGGTGGACGCGCCCGACGGCACGATCGCCCGGCCGCGGGCACCGGAGTCGAGCAGGACCTCCACCTCGACGGTGGGGTTGCCCCGCGAGTCGAGGACTTCGCGCCCGACGATGTGCTCGATGATGCTCACTGCTGTTGCTCCTGTGACGTGTGTGCGAATAGTGGCACGTGTTGCCTACGAGGTGGGGTATCCGGCCTGCACACTCCCGACGACCTGCACGCCGAACCGCATCAACCCGGCGGCGGCCCTGCAGCCTCCCGCTCCTGGACCGCTCGCCGGTACCGGTTCGCCGCGGCGCGCAGGGCGGCCTCGGGATCGATCCCGTGCCGGCGGGCCTCGTCCACCAGCGCGAACAGTCGCTCACCGACGTCGGTCGACGCGAGCGCCGGCAGCTCCGGGAGCGCCACCCCCCGCTCGCCCAGCGCCGCCGCCTTCTTCTGCACCTTCAGGGCGTACAGCAGCGCCGGGAGGTGAGTCGGGATGCCCTCGAAGATGCTCTCGCGGCCCTTCTCGGCCTGCTTGATCCGCTCCCAGTTGCGGGCCACGTCCTCCGGGCCGGCCACCTCGACGTCGCCGAACACGTGGGGATGCCGGGCCCGTAACTTGTCGTGGATGCCGCTCGCCACGTCGGCCAGGGTGAACTGGCCCGCCTCTTCGGCCAGGGTGGTGTGGAACACCACCTGCAGCAGCAGGTCCCCCAGCTCCTCCTCCAGGAGCTCGTAGGCACCCGGGCGGTTCTCGGCCACCGCGTCGATGGCGTCGAGCACCTCGTAGGTCTCCTCCACCAGGTGCCGGGTGAGGCTCTCGTGGGTCTGCTCCCGATCCCACGGGCACTCCCGGCGCAGCACCGCCACCAGCTCCGCGAAGCGGGCCACTTCCCGCGCGACCGGCGCGGCGAGGGCGGGGATCCACAGGGAGGTGAGGTGGTCGGTCTCGACCCGATCCAGCTCGACCCACCGCACCGGCTCCACCACCTCGTCGGGAAGCCCGAGGCGGCGCAGCACCGTCACCGTGGCGTCCGGCGGCAGACACGGCTCGGCTCCGGCGTCGAGGGTGAGCTTGATCTCCGAGAGCACGTCGGGCGAGTCGCATTGGGCCACCAGGAACGGGCCCCGCTCGCCGGCGGCGTCGACCGCGAAGCGCTGGCCGTCCACCAGCCGGACGCCGGCCGCGACCGGATCGATCCCGAGGCGGGCCCACGCCAGGTCCGCGAACGACAGGGCCGCGAGCAGCTCGACCTCCACCCGATCGTCGCTCCCGAGCAGCTCAACGCTCCGCTCGGCCACCACGGGTGAGCCCGGCACGAGGTAGAGCACCTCCCCCGCTTCGCTCGCGGCGGCGACCAGCTCCTCGACGATGCCCCGGTACACCTCATCGAGCGTGTCTGCGGACTCGTAGAGATCGTCGAAGGACCGGGCATCAGACACCACCGTCACCGCCGGATGGCGCCGGGTCCGCACGAACCGGCGCTCGATCCGCTCGATGGCAGCCAGGGTTCCCGAGGTGACCAGGTCGGCACCCGCGGGGCCGAGCCCGGCGACGACCACTCGGGGGACGGCCACCACGGCCACCTCGTCAGGGCGCGGTGTCAGGCGAGCCCAGCAGAGCCGGCACCGACGTGGTGGGTGACGCCGCGCCTTCGGGGGGCACCACCACCTGCGGGTACTGCTCCGGATCCCACCGCCCCCACTTCGGGTCGATCGTCACCTCCGCCCGGCGCACCGCGTCGCTCAGCCAGGCGTCGAACGCCGGGTTCGCCCCGGAGGCCCGCTGCTGCTCCAGGTACTGGCGGATGGCGGTGGCGATCTCTTCGAAGGGCGGGACACCTTTCGCCCGCACCAGGAGCAGGTGGACCCCGAACTCCGACTCCACCGGGCCGGTCACCTCACCCGGCGTGGCGGCGAACGCCGCGTCCTCGAAGGCGGCCACGAACTGGCCCCGAGGCTGGCAGCCGAGGTCGCCACCCGCCGATGCGCTACCCGTGTCTTTGGAGACCTCCCGGGCCACGGCCGCGAAGTCCTCACCGGCTCGGATGCGAGCCAGCGCCGCCTCGGCCTGCTCCCGGGTGTCCACCAGGATGTGGCTCAGGCAGACGAACTCCCCGTTGCGCTCGACGATGGCATCGATGTTCTGGTCGTAGTACGCGCGCACCTCGTCGTCGGTCACCTCGCCCAGTGGCTCGGCCGCCAGCTCCCGCTCCAGCGCGAGGCGGTTGGCCAGGCTGGCCACCTGCCGGTCGATGAACGCCTGCGGGAACGACCCCGCCGACGTGCCGATCTGCTGCTCGGCCTGCGCCCGGTCTTCGCTGGTGGGCTGGACCCCGCGCTGGGCCAGCTCATCGGCGATGAGCGCGTCGATCACCAGCGAGCTGAGCACCTGCGTGCTGAAGGCGCTCGAATACGACCCTTCGGTGGGGCCGTAGACCGACACCCCCTGTGCCTGGAGGTTGGAGCGCACCGTGGCGTTGGAGGCCAGCGCGTCGAGGTCGTCGAGGAGGTCCTGCTGGGAGATGGCCACGCCGTTCACCACCGCGGCGTCGGCCGACCCGATACCACCACCGCCGGTGGCACACGAAGCGGGCAGCAGCACGGCGACGAGCGCGAACAGGAACACGGGAAGACGGCGCATGAGGATCGCGAGCCTACGGATCAGCCGGAGGCCGCACCAGTCGGCCCACCGGTCAGCCCACGAGCTCACCGAGCGCCGCCACCACCTCGCTGGCCGCGCCGGACGGGCTGCGCAGCGGAAGCTGGAGCTGGCCGACGTCAGGCTTGTACACCGCGCCCTTGAACAGCCGCTGCAGGCGCACGGTACGGCTCGCGCTGAGCTGGATCGGCGAGATGCGGGCCACCAGCTTCGGCCCCCCGAAGCCCGAACCCTTCACCACCGTGACCTCCCGCACCCCGGCGCGCACGCACGCCGCCCGCAGCGTCGCCACCTCCAGGAGGGCCTCGGCCGTCGGTGGTACCGGCCCGTAGCGGTCCAGCCACTCGGCGCGGATGTCGGCCACCTCCTCCTCGCTGGTGACCGCGGCCAACCGCCGGTAGGCCTCCAGCCGCAGCTCCTCGCGCTCCACGTAGTCCTTCGGGAGATGCGCGTCGATCGGCAGCTCCAGCTTGATCTCCGCCGGCTCCCGGGGCTGCTCGCCCTTCAGCTCCGCCACCGCCTCGGTGACCATCTGGCAGTACAGGTCGTAGCCCACCGCGGCGATGTGCCCGGACTGGCCGGTGCCGAGCAGGTTGCCCGCCCCGCGGATCTCCAGGTCGCGCATGGCGATCCTGAACCCCGAGCCCAGCTCGGTGGCTTCACCGATGGTCTTGAGCCGCTCGTAGGCCTCCTCGGTGAGCGCCCGGTCCGGGGAGTAGAAGAGGTACGCGTAGGCCCGCTGGCCGGCACGACCCACCCGGCCGCGGAGCTGGTGGAGCTGGCCGAGCCCCAACAGATCCGCCCGGTCGACCACCAAGGTGTTGACGGTGGGCATGTCGATGCCGGACTCGATGATCGTCGTGCACACCAGCACGTCGTAGTGACCCTCCCAGAAGTCGAGCACCACCCGCTCGAGGGTGCCCTCGTCCATCTGGCCGTGGGCGGTGGCGATGCGGGCCTCGGGCACCAGCTCCCGGAGCCCCTCGGCCACGTGCTCGATGTCCTGCACCCGGTTGTGCACGAAAAACACCTGGCCCTCGCGCAGCAGCTCCCGGCGGATCGCCTCGGCGACGGCCCGATCGTCGTACTCCCCGACGTAGGTGAGGATCGGTTGGCGCTCCGCCGGCGGGGTGTTGAGCAGGGTGAGGTCGCGGATGCCGGTGAGGCTCATCTCGAGCGTGCGGGGGATCGGGGTCGCGGTCAGTGTGAGCACGTCCACCTCCGCCCGGAGCTGTTTGATCGCCTCCTTGTGCGTCACCCCGAAGCGCTGCTCCTCGTCCACCACCAGCAGGCCGAGGCGCGCGAACCGGACATCGCTCGACAGCAACCGGTGAGTGCCGATGACCACGTCGACCTCCCCGCTCCCGAGCCCCGCGATCACCTGACGGGCCTGGGCCTCGGTCAGGAACCGGCTCAGCACCTCGACCCGCACCGGGTAGGGGGCGAAGCGCTCGCTGAAGGTCTGGAAGTGCTGCTGCGCGAGCAGGGTGGTGGGCACGAGCACCGCCGCCTGCCTGCCGTCCTGCACCGCCTTGAACACCGCCCGCAGCGCCACCTCGGTCTTGCCGAAGCCGACATCGCCACACACCAGGCGATCCATCGGCGCGGGCGACTCCATGTCGGCTTTCACCTCCTCGATGGCCTTGAGCTGATCAGGGGTCTCCTCGAACGGGAACGCCTCCTCCAGCTCACGCTGCCAGGGAGTGTCGGGGGCGAACGCGTGGCCCGGGGTGTGCACCCGCTTCTGGTAGAGCACCACCAGCTCCTGGGCGATCTCGGTGACCGCGGCCCGCACCTTGGCCTTCGTCTTGTGCCACTCGCTGCCACCCAGCCGGCTCAACGACGGCGAGTCACCACCGGTGTAGTGGCGAACCGCGTCGATCTGATCGGAGGGCACGTAGAGCCGGTCGTCGCCCCGGTACTCGAGCAGCAGGTAGTCGCGCTCGACCCCACCGATCGCCCGCTTCACCATCCCGCCGTAGCGCGCCACCCCGTGCTGGTGGTGCACGACGTAGTCGCCGGGCTTGAGGTCGTCGAAGAAGCCCTGGGCCCCACGGCGCCGGGGGCGGGCCCGGCGGTGCGCCCGGCGGCGACCGGTGACATCGCTCTCGGTGAGCACGGCCAGCTTCACGTCGGGTAGCACGAAGCCGCGCTCCAGCGGGGCCACCACGACGTGCCCGCCGGGCTCGGCCAGCTTCGCCTCACCGGGCCCGTCGAGCGCCAGGTGCAGACCCTGGTCGGCCAACAGGTCGTGCACCCGGGCCGCGGAGCCGGGCCCGTCGGCGGCGACCACCACCCGGAAGCCCTCCGCCAGCAGGTCGGCGAGCTGGCGCACCAGCGACGACCCGTCGCCCACCACCGGGTCCCAGCCCCGGGCGGTGACGGTGACCACGTCCGGTCCCTCCGGTGCGGTCGTCACCGTCCACACCGGCGCGGCGGTGTGCGCCAGCAGCCGGTCGAAGGGCAGGTGCAGCGGTGGGAACGACTCCCCGCCGGCATCCCAGGTCCGCGACAGGCTGCGGGCGAGATCCGCCTCCTCGGCGAGCAGGTCGGCGGCCCGGTCCCGCATCCGCCGGGGCTCGACCACCAGGACCTGCGCGTCGTCGTCGAGGAGGTCGAACAGCACGTGCTCCTCGTCGGTGAGCCACGGCAGCCACGACTCCATCCCGTCGAACGTCGATCCTTCCGACAGCCGCTCCCACTGCTCGCGGCCCCATGGTTGGCTGGCGACGAGCTCCGCCGCCCGGCGGCGCACCTCCTCGGTGGGCAGCAGCTCCCGGCAGGGGAAGATCTCGACTTGGCCGAGATCCGCGGTGGAGCGTTGATCGGCCACCGAGAACCGGGTGAGGCGGTCGACCTCATCGCCCCACAGGTCGATCCGCACCGGCTCGTCAGCGGTCGAGGGGAACACGTCGACGATCGAGCCGCGTACCGCCACCTCGCCCCGGTGCTCGACCAGGTGCTCGCGGCGGTAGCCCGCGGCCACCAACCGGTCCACCAGCTCGGTGGGATCGAGCTGGTCGCCGTGGCCGACGACGATGGGTGCCACGTCCTCCACGTGCGGGCCGAGGCGCTGCACCAGCGCCCGTACCGGAGCCACCACCACCCGCGGCAGGCGCCCGGGCTCCTGCAACCGCCACAGCACCCGCAGCCGCCGCCCCATGGTCTCCACGCCGGGGCTCACCCGCTCGAAGGGCAACGTCTCCCAGGCCGGGAACAGCTCGACGTCTCCGGCACCGAGAAAGGCCGCCAGGTCGTGATGGAGTCGATCGGCCTCGGTGGTGGTGGGAACGGCGACCACGATCGGGCGCCGCGACGACACCCCAGCCAGGCCGGCGATGACGATGGCCCGGGCAGGCTCCGGAACGGCCAGCACCGCGCTGGCGCGTCCGAGCACCTGCGTGATCGCAGGGTCGTCGCGCACCAGGAGGGGTAGATCGGTCAGGGTCATGGCGAGGTCGGGCCCGCCCGGGGCCCTCGGTCGAGTCTCGCCACGGGGCGATGGCATCACCACCAGGTCGTCGGTCACGTGGCGTTGAACCTGGTCATGGCCGCCTGCGGTCCCTCGGCGAGGATCACCTCGACCGCATCCGCCGCTTCCCGGACCGCCTCGTCGAGGGCGGCCCGCTCGGACCGGCTGGCGCGCTGCAGCACGTGGTCGGCGCCCCGCTCCTTGTCGGGCGGCTTGCCCACCCCGATCCGTACCCGGACGAACTCGGCGCTGTGCAGATGGGCCCTGATCGAGCGCAGCCCGTTGTGGCCCGCCAGCCCGCCGCCGACTTTCACCTTGAGCCGACCCACCGGCAGATCCAGCTCGTCATGGACCACCACCAACCGGTGGAGGTCGTCGATGCCGTGGTGGCGGACGAGCGGAGCGACCGCTTCACCCGAGAGGTTCATGTACGTCTGCGGCTCGGCCAGGACCACCCGGCGGCCCTCGATCAGCACCTCGGCGACCCGAGCCCGCTGGCGGGTCCGACGGAACCGGCCACCGTGGCGGGACGCGAGCAGTTCGACGACGTCGAAACCGACGTTGTGCCTGGTGCCGGCGTACTCCCGTCCCGGATTGCCGAGCCCGACCACGAGCAGGTCGGCTGCCATGGAGGGTGACGGCTACTCGCCGTTCTCCTCACCCTCGCCGGTCTCGGCGCCGGCCGCCTCAGCGGCCTCGTCAGCGGCCTCTCCGGCTTCGCCCCCTTCTGCCACGGCGCCGCCTGCCGCCATCACCGTGAAGCGGGTGGCCACGCCCGCCACGACCGGCGTGGAGGGATCGACGTCGGTGGTCACCCCGTCGGGGAGCTGGAGATCGCCGACGGTGACCGCCGAGCCCACCGTGAGCGAGGAGACGTCGGCCTCAATCTGGCCCGGGATGCCGGTGGGCTTGGCCTTCACCGTGAGCGACTTCATCTGCTGCTCGGCGATGCCCTTCGCGCTCTCGACCTCCTTGGCCTCGCCGACCACCACGATCGGCACCTCCACCTCGACCGGGGCGTCCGGGTCGACCCGGAGGAAATCGACGTGGAGCACCTCTCGGCGGACGGGATCGCGCTGGAGGTCCTTGACGATGGTGAGATCCCTCCGACCGTCGATGTCGAGGGCGATGAGCGCGTTCACCCCGGCTTCGGTCGTCAGCACCCGGCGCAGCTCGGACCAGACGACGGCCACTGGCACCGGGTCGGCCCCCAGCCCGTACACGACACCGGGGATCTTTCCCTGCGCTCGAAGTCGGCCGGCAGCGCGGGAACCGGGGGTGCGCCCCGTCTCGGCGGTCAAGGTCAGCTCCATAAGGTCGGCCATGCTACCGGCCCCCGATCCGGGGAGCGAACCCGCTCACAGGACCTTCGACCCTTGGCGAGCGCCTCCGCTCGGAGGATGCTGGTCCTATGTCCACATCCGCATCCACCAGCCACACCGTCGACTCCGCTCCACCACCCTCCACCGACGAAGAGGACCGCGGCTTCGGCGCAGCGATCGTGTGGGGGTCGATCGTCGGGATCCTCGCCTTCACCGTGCTCGTGGCCGTCGCGGTCAAGGCCGTGGCGGCCAACATGGATTACGACATGCCTCTCGGCGCGGTCGTCGGCATCGCCGTGTGGACCGGAGCCTGGGCGGGACTGTTCCTCGGCGGCACCGTGGCGGTCGGCCGCTGGTCCGCCCACCGGCACTGACCCGGCGAGCGCGAGCCGCCGCTCAGGACTGGTTCGCGCCGCCGAAGATCTCGCTCACCGAGGTGTCCTCGAACACGGCGTCGATCGCCTCGGCGATGATGCCCGCCACCGACAGCACCTCGATCTTGTCGATCTGCTTCTCGGGGGGCAGCGGCAAGGTGTTGGTGACCACCACCTTCGAGATCACCGAGTTCTTCAGGCGGTCGATCGCCGGCCCCGAGAACACCCCGTGGGTGGCGGCCGCGTAGACCTCGGTGGCCCCGTGCTCCTTGAGCTGTTCGGCCGCCGCGCAGATCGTGCCGGCGGTGTCGATCATGTCGTCGATGAGCACGCACACCCGGCCGTCGACCTCGCCCACCACGTCCCGGGCCTCGACCTCGTGCTTGGCCCCCTTGGCCCGGCGCTTGTGCACGATGGCCAGGTCGGCCCGGAGCTGGTTCGCGTAGCGCTCGGCGACCTTCACCCGCCCGGCGTCTGGTGACACCACGACCAGGTCATCACCGAGCGAGGACATGTACTCCACCAACACCGGCATCGCCGTGAGGTGGTCGACCGGACCGTCGAAGAACCCCTGGATCTGCCCGGAGTGCAGATCCACACTGATCACCCGCGTCGCCCCGGCGGTGCTGAACATGTCTGCCACCAGCTTGGCGGTGATCGGCTCCCGCCCCTCGGCCTTGCGGTCCTGGCGGGAGTACCCGTAGTAGGGGCAGACCACGCTGATGCGCTTGGCGGAGGCCCGCTTGGCGGCATCAACCATGATGAGCTGCTCCATGAGCGCGTCGTTCAACGTCGCGCCCTCGGTGGCGCTGTGGGTCTGGATGATGAACACGTCGGTGCCCCGCACCGACTCGTCGAACCGGCAGTGGAGCTCGCCGTTGGCGAACGCAGCCAGGTTCGGCTCACCGAGCGGCACGCCGAGCGCCGCCGCGATCTCCTCCGCCAGCGGCAGGTTCGCCCGACCCGAGACCAGGAACAGGCGCTTCTTCGGAACGAGCTCCATCACTCACCGAGCATAGAACGGGCCGGTGCGAGTCTCGGCAGGGACGTGCGAGCCGGGGCTCAGCACGGCGAACGGGCCCACCCGGGCGTGGTCACCGATCTCGGCGTCGCGAGCCACCGACTGCTCGACCGTCGCCCCCGGCCCCACCACGCAGTCCACCAGCCGGGTGTGGGGACCCAGCTCGGCGCCCGCGCCGATCACGCAGCGGCCCTGCAGCATCGTGCCCGGGAAGATCGTCACGTCGGGCGACAGCTCGACCGTGGCGTCGATGTAGGTGCGCTCCGGGTCGAGCATGGTGACCCCTCTGCGCAGCCAGGCTTCGTTGGTGCGGCGCCGCAGCTCGGCCTCGGCAACCGCGAGCTGCACGCGGTCGTTGACCCCCTGCGTCTCGACCGGGTCCTCGGCGACCACCGACACCACCGGGTACCCCGCGTCGTGGAGCACCTCGACCACATCGGTGAGGTAGTACTCACCCTGCGCGTTCTGCGGGCTCAGCCGACGCAGCGCCGGCGCGAGCACGCTGCGACGGAAGCAGTAGATCGACGTGTTGACCTCGTCGATGAGCCGCTCCTCGTCGGTGGCGTCGGCCTCCTCGACGATTCTCGCCACCCGCTCGTCCTTGCCCCGCAGCACCCGCCCGTAGCCGGTGGGGTCCGCGACCCGAGCGGTCAGCAGCGTGCACGCCGCGTCGGTCTGGCGGTGGCGCTCCACCAGCGCGGCGATGGTCGCGGGCCGCAGCAACGGGGCGTCACCGGGCAGCACGATCAGGTCGCCCTCGTCGACATCCTCGTCGGGGAACGCCGTGAGCCCCACGCTCACCGCGTCGCCCGTGCCTCGCTGCACGTGCTGCTCCACGAAGTCGAGCAGCACGTCGGGCGCCTCCTCCTGCAGCTTCTTGGTGACCCGCTCGGCGCCGTGGCCGACCACCACCACGACCCGATCGACCCGGCACTCGCTCAGGGCGTCGAGCACGTAGAGCAACATGGCTCGACCGCAGAGGAGGTGCAGCGGCTTGGGTCGAGACGACCGCATCCGGGTTCCCTCCCCCGCGGCGAGGACGATGGCGGAGATGGGGCGGTCCTCGGTCATACGGGAAGTTCTAGCGGCGCCGGGCGCTAGGGTCTAGGAGCCCTTCGGGGGTGATGTAATCGGCAACATGCGAGGTTTTGGTCCTCGACTTCGGGGTTCGAGTCCCTGCCCCCGAGCTCCCGCATTGGTGCTGCCTCCACCGGCCCCGGTAAGGTGCCCGGCGCCATGGGCTCACTGATCAAGAAGCGGCGCAAGCGGATGCGCAAGAAGAAGCACAAGAAGATGCTGAAGCGCACGCGGTTCCAACGCCGCGCCGCCGGCAAGTAGCCCGCCGCTCGTCAGCCCGGCACCCGCTGCGCCGCGAGGGTGCGCACGACCAGTCCGCCCTCCACCGGGTGATCGCCTTCGACGAACCAGGTCGAGCCGCTACCCGCCAGCCGAGGCTGCTGCCCCGTCGACGCCGCCAGCCGGTCGCGCCACTCGGCGAGCCGGGGCTCCACCAGGAGCGCCGCGGGCTCCAGGTCGTTGCCGTGCTCGCCGACCGGTCCCCCGAGGCGATCCCACGCCCGGTAGACCTCGACCGTCGAGCACCCGAACGGCGGGATCAGCAGCGTGAAGCACCGGTCGACGAACGGGAGCGGCTCGACCAGCTCGCCGATACCCCGCACCCGGGCCCGCCCACCGATCAGGCAGAACGGCACGTCGGCCCCGATGCGTGCCGCGGCCTGCAGGTCGTCGAAGCCCGCGGCGCGCAGGACGGCGGCGGCGTCGCTCGAGCCACCACCGAGCCCCGCGCCGGGCGGTATGCGCTTGTCGAGCCGGACGTGGGCCCGCAGACCGGCGAGGCGCTGGGCCCGCCGCACCAGGTTGCCGTCGTCGGCGGGTACCACCACGCCATCCGGCGCCACCACCTCCAGGCCGTCGCCGTCGGTGAGCGTGAGGGTGTCGCACAGGTCGAGGCTCACCATCTCCGCGTCGATCAGGTGGTAGCCGTCGGTCCGGACCCCCGTGATGCGCAACGAGAGGGTGAGCTTCGCCGGGGCGGCGATCACGATCTCCGAGGCCACGCGCTCACCCTAGGGCTGCGACGGCATCGGCCAGCCGACCCCAGGCCTCGATGTCGAGCTGCTCGGGGCGAGACTCGGGATCGATGCCCGCCCGGGGGAACGCATCGGCCGGCACCCGACCCGCCAGCGACCGCCGCAGCATCTTGCGACGCTGCCCGAAGGCCTGGCGCACCAGCGAGAACAGCAGGTCGGGATCCGACTCCACCGCGGGTCGCGGGCGGCGCACGATCCGCACCAGCACCGACTCCACCCGCGGCTGGGGCACGAACACCGTGGACGGCACGTGGCCGACGATGGCCGCCTCGGCGTGGTACGCGACCTTGACCGAGGGGATCCCGTACGCCTCGTCGCCCGGCCCGGCCACCAGGCGCTCGCCGGCTTCGCGCTGGACCATCACCAGCATCCGCCGGATCCGGGGCACCTGGTCCAGCAGATCGAGCACCAACGGGGTGGCCACGTTGTAGGGCAGGTTGGCCACCAGCACCCATCGCTCGCGCCCGGCGAGCACCCGCTCCCAGTCGAGGGTGCGGGCGTCGCCTTCCACCACCCGCACGCCGGCGGCCTCGACCTGCCCACGCAGGACGGGCAGCAGGTGCCGGTCGACCTCGACCGCGGTCACCGACGCCCCGGTCTCGACGAGCGCCAGGGTGAGCGATCCCAGGCCGGCCCCGATCTCGACGACCGCATCGCCCTCGCCCACCTCGGCCAGCCGGGCGATGCGCCGCACGGTGTTGGGGTCCGCGACGAAGTTCTGTCCCAGGGCCCGGCTGGGACGCAGGCCGTGGCTGGTGAGCAGCTCGCCGATGCGGCGACGGCTCAGCAGGCGCCACCCCAGGGGGCCTTGCCCGCCAGGCGGTACAGGAACAGCGCCATGGCGTCCTGGTCCGCGGGCGACACCAGGTTCGGGGGGACGCCGACCAGATCAGGGCGCCCGGCCCGCATCGCGGTGCTGTCCCAGCTCGAGCGCAGGAACTGGTAGGCGCCGTAGTAGAGGCCGTTGGACGACACGATCGAGTAGTTGCCACCCGACTCCCGCCGGCGGACGCACGCCAGGAACGCCGCTTCCTCCGCGGTGGGACCGGCGATGCCGGTACTGGGGGGAGGCGGCGCGGCCGGCCGGGGAGCGGCGGTGGTCGGCGGCGCGGCGGGCACCTTG